>DASCOC010000162.1:0-5482 GCA_036011805.1 Rhodospirillales bacterium | reverse complement strand
CTCCGTTCCTTGAAGGTCACCCTTAGGCGCCTTCGTTAAGAACTTCCCATTTCTTGCGCTTCGATATCGGCTTGCATTCACGAATGCTGACCATATCGCCAACCTTGCAGGCATTGGCCTCATCGTGCGCAGCATATTTCTTAGACCGGCGAATGAACTTCTTGTACAGCGGATGCATGATCCGCCGCTCAACCTTTACGGTCACCGTTTTGTCCATCTTGTCGCTGACAACGACACCCTGCATAACGCGTTTAGGCATTGTCTTCGTACTCCTTAGGACGCCTTGACCGCAGCGCGGCGGCGTTCATTTATAATCGTCTTGACCTGCCCAATTGTGCGGCGCACATCGCGGACCCGGGCGGTGTTCTCCAACTGTCCACTAACACTTTGAAAACGCAGGTTGAAGGCTTCCTTACGAAGGTCCAACAACTGATCTTTCAGTTCATCATCCGATTTGGCGCGCACATCTTCGGCTTTCATGGTGTTAAACCTCTTCACCCAATCGGGTTACGAATTTGGTTTTCAACGGCAACTTGGCGGCGGCAAGTTCGAACGCCCGTTTGGCGACATCGGCAGACACCCCGTCAACTTCAAACATGATCCGGCCCGGCTTGACCCTACAGACCCAAAATTCAACTGACCCCTTACCTTTACCCTGGCGGACTTCGGCTGGTTTCTTTGAAACCGGCACATCCGGGAATACCCTAATCCAAACGCGGCCGGCGCGTTTCATATGGCGGGTCATGGCCCGCCGGGCGGCCTCGATCTGACGCGCCGTAACGCGTTCCGGCTGCAACGCCTTAAGGCCGAAAGAGCCAAAATTGAGCTTACTGCCGCCCTTGGCTTTGCCGTGGATACGCCCCTTGTGGGCCTTACGGTATTTTAAATTTTTCGGACTTAGCATTAATCTCTATCCTATTATTCTCTCACAAACTCAGCCTTTAACGCTGAGGCTGCTGTTCCTGAGCTTGCTTGTCCAAAGCCATTGGATCGTGGGCCATAATTTCACCCTTGTAGATCCAAACCTTGACGCCACAGGTGCCATATGTGGTATGGGCTGTGGCTTCACCGTAATCGATATTGGCGCGCAGCGTATGCAACGGCACCCGGCCTTCGCGGTACCATTGGGTGCGGGCAATTTCAGCACCGCCCAAACGTCCGGCACAATTAATCCGGATACCCTCAGCGCCAAGCCTCATGGCGGCCTGCACGACGCGCTTCATGGCGCGGCGAATGGAAACCCGGCGTTCCATCTGCTGGGCAACGTTTTCCGCAACCAACTGGGCCTCGATTTCGGGTTTACGGATTTCGACGATGTTCAAATGGGCTTCCGAGCCGGTCATTTTGGAAATCTCGCGGCGTAGATTTTCGATATCGACGCCTTTCTTGCCAATGACAACGCCGGGCCGAGCCGTATGGATGGTGACACGAGCCTTTTTGGCGGGCCTTTCGATAAGTATCTTTGAAACACCGGCCTGAGAAAGGCGACCAATAAGGAATTCTCGAATATTCAGGTCCTCATGCAAAAGCTCTGCGTAATTTCCATCCGCGAACCAACGAGAATCCCAGGTGCGGTTGATCCCTAAACGCAGGCCGATGGGGTTAACTTTTTGTCCCATTAAGCTGTCTCCTCACGCTCGCGTACAATCAAGCGCATATTGCTGAACGGCTTCTGGATGCGGCCGACCCGGCCACGGGCACGGGCGCGCCAACGTTTCATAACGATGCCCTTGCCGACCGTAGCTTCCGCCACGAATAGTTTGTCGACATCCAATTGGTGGTTATTTTCTGCATTGGCGATGGCACTTTCCAAAAGCTTTTTGACCTCACCGGAAATCCGCCGTCTGGAGAATTCCAATTCGGCCAACGCCGACTCACAACTCTTGCCCCTGATGGTTTCAGCCACCAAGTTCAATTTTTGCGGGCTGACACGAATGTTCTTGGCGAAAGCCAAGGCTTCGTTATCGGCTAGGCCGCGTCCGAATGATTTCTTACCCATGACCTATTCTCTCCGCGCTTTCTTGTCCGCCGTATGGCCGTAGTACATACGGGTCGGTGAAAACTCGCCAAATTTGTGACCGATCATGTCCTCGGTCACCAATACCGGAATAAATTTGTGGCCGTTATAGACGCCGAAGGTCAAACCAACGAACTGCGGCAGCACCGTAGAACGCCGGGACCAGGTCTTAATGACATCGTTACGCCCAGCCGCACGGATTGCTTCCGCTTTTTTCAGCAGATAACCGTCGACAAAAGGTCCTTTCCAAATGGAACGGGGCACGGCGGGCGTCCTCCTATTTCTTTGCGTGACGGCGGCGCATAATCAGGCGATCCGTCTTTTTGTTGGAACGTGTTCTCTTACCCTTGGTGGGCTTGCCCCAAGGCGTGACCGGATGACGGCCGCCGCTGGTGCGGCCTTCGCCACCACCGTGGGGATGATCGATGGGGTTCATGGCTACGCCACGTACCTGCGGCCGTTTGCCAAGCCAGCGCTTTCGCCCGGCTTTGCCAAGCTTGATGTTCTGCTGGTCCGGGTTGGAAACGGCGCCAATGGTCGCCATGCATTCAGCTCGGACCATACGCAACTCGCCGGAGCTGAGCCTCAATTGAGCGTAACCTTGGTCCTTACCAATAATCTGGGCATAGGTGCCAGCAGACCTGGCAACTTGGCCGCCCTTGCCGACCTTCATTTCAATATTGTGAATGATGGTACCGACGGGAATGCTTTGCATGGGCATGGCGTTGCCGGGTTTGATATCGACCGCCTTGCCCGAAATCACCTTGTCCCCTGCCCGCAACCGCTGCGGTGCAAGAATGTAACTCAGGTCGCCATCGCTGTACTTGAGCAACGCGATGAACGCGGTCCGATTGGGATCGTATTCCAGCCTTTCGACCGTCGCCTCCATATCGTACTTCAAACGCTTGAAATCGATGATTCGATAGCGGCGTTTATGCCCTCCGCCACGGCGGCGCGCGGTAATCCTGCCGTTGTTATTGCGGCCGCCCATGCTCTTCAGGCCTTCGGTCAGGGACCTTTCCGGTTTTCCCTTCCAAAGCCCGGAACGGTCAACAAGCACAAGGCCGCGGCGTCCCGGTGTGGTCGGATTGAATGATTTCAATGCCATGGTCGTCTCAAGTCCCGTCTAAATGCCAGTCATAACGTCAATGGACTGGCCTTCGGCCAGCGTGACGACAGCTTTTTTCGTTTCAACCTGCTTTCCGATATAACCCCGAAAGCGTTTAACCTTGCCCTTTTTACGAAGCGTATTGACCGCCGTCACCTTGACTTTGAACAAGTCTTCAACCGCCGCTTTAATCTCAAATTTATTAGCGTCCAAAGGCACCCGGAAGGTGACTTGGTTATATTCGGATATAAGAGTCGCTTTTTCCGTCACCACAGGAGACCTGATCAACTCGTAAATTCTGCCCTTGCTGGGTTTGACGTCGCGGCCAGTGTATTTCTTCATTTTAACCGCTCCATCAGTTTTTCGGCGCCGTCACGTGTCAGCACCAAGGTATCCCGGAGCAGGATGTCATAAACATTGGCACCGGCGCTGGGTAGAACGTCGATGCTGTGGATGTTACCAGTAGCGCGGGCAAAGTTGACGTCGACCTCGGCACCATCGATAACCAGGGCCCTGCCCCAGCTCAGCTTATCCAGCTGCTTTAACAGATCCTTAGTCTTGGCCTGCTTCATCTTGGCTTCGTCGATAACCACCAGCTTGCCTTCGGCCTGCTTGGCGCTCAGCGCCGATTTCAGGGCCAACAGGCGAATTTTTTTCGGCAATTTGTGGGCGTGTGAGCGAACCTGGGGTCCAAAAGCCACGCCGCCACCACGCATCTGCGGCGCCACGGTTGTGCCCTGACGCGCCCGGCCACCACCTTTTTGAGCGAAAGGCTTCGACTTGGAGGCCTTGACCTCGCTGCGGCCCTTGGTCTTTGCGGTGCCGGCACGGCGCTTGGCCAATTGCCAATTAACGGCGCGGGCCATGATGTCGCGGCGAACATCGGTCCCGAAAACGGCATCATCGAGTTCGATGGTGCCTGTCTTCTTGTTGGCAAGTGTTATGACGTCGCACTGCATGACCGACTAGTCCTCTATTCCTTCGGCTTCATCTTTATCGGCCCCATCGTCGGCCGGCGCTTCTTCGGTTTCTTGTTTCGGCGCGTCTTCATCGGCTACTTCTTTTTCAGGGGCAGCGTCTTGCTCGACCACCTCTTCAACCGCCTCGACAGTCTCTTCCTCTTCAACCGCAGCCGCCGCTTCTTCGCCTTTCACCATGCAGGGAAAGGGTGCGCCTTCGGGAAGTTGTTTTTTGACCGCATCGGAAATCCGCACGTATCCGCCCTGGGAACCAGGGACCGCGCCTTTGACCAGAATGAGGCCGCGTTCGGTATCGGTGCCGACGACCTTGAGGTTTTGCGCGGTGACACGAACATTACCCATTTGACCGGCCATCTTTTTTCCCTTGAACACCTTGCCGGGGTCCTGGCACTGGCCGGTTGAACCAAGAGCGCGATGCGAAACTGAAACACCATGAGAGGCGCGCAAGCCGCTAAACCCATGCCGTTTCATACCGCCGGCGAAGCCCTTTCCGATGGAGGTTCCGGTAACATCAACGAATTGGCCGGTAACAAAATGGGCTGCCGATAATTCAGTGCCGACGTCGACCAGGGCGTCCTCAGACACCCGGAATTCAACAAGCTTCTGTTTTGGCTCGACCTTGGCCTTGGCAAAATGGCCACGCATGGCCTTGCCGACGTTCTTTACCTTCGCCTTACCCAGACCCAATTGCAGAGCACTATAACCGTCCCGATCCTGGACCTTCTGTGCAACAACCTGACAGTCGCCGGCGTCAAGAACGGTAACAGGCACGTGGGTGCCGTCATCGCCGAACATTCGCGACATTCCAAGCTTGCGAGCTATTAAACCAGTACGCATGACGTCTCTATTCCCGAACCCGATCCCTAGTAACCGTTACAGCTTGATTTCAACATTGACCCCGGCGGCGAGGTCGAGTTTCATCAATGCATCAACGGTTTGCTGGGTCGGTTCTACAATGTCCAGAACCCGTTTATGGGTTCTGATTTCAAACTGTTCCCGCGACTTTTTGTCGATATGCGGTGAACGCAGCACAGTAAATTTTTCAATCCGCGTAGGCAAAGGAATGGGACCCCGAACTTGGGCGCCTGTTCTCTGGGCGGTGTTGACGATCTCTTTCGCCGACTGATCAAGAACTCTGTGATCGTACGCCTTTAGACGAATTCGGATGCTTTGTTGATCCATTGACTTTAAGTCCCATAAAAAACCACCGGCCCCAAATGGGACCGGTAAATTGTTCCTCTACTCTATAACCTTGGCGACGACGCCGGCGCCGACGGTGCGGCCGCCTTCACGAATAGCGAAGCGCAGGCCTTCATCCATGGCGATCGGCGCAATCATTTCAACATCCATCGTGACGTTGTCGCCCGGCATCACCAT
>DASCOC010000161.1:0-6136 GCA_036011805.1 Rhodospirillales bacterium | reverse complement strand
AGAAAAAAAGCGCCGCCCCCGAAGGGACGGCGAGTTCAACAGGGAGGCGTCGAAGTTGATTGGATGATGGTTTTTCCTCATCCACGCAGACACCCTAACCGGGACTTCTTAAATCTAAGTTAATAATTAGGACGGTTAGCCTAGTGGCCCCGATGTTCCATGCTAAGGTGACGTTGAACTGCTCCAAAACCGAGAAGGTAAGGAAGCCCCTCCATGAGCACGACCGGCGCGTGGGCGGTACTGATCATCGGTTACGTATTGCCGCTGATGCATGTTGGGATTTCGCCGAAAAGTGGCCCTTGGAAGGCGGCGGCGGACTCCGGCTGCCCCATCGGGGCACGCTGGGGGTGGCTAGTGATCGTTATATTCCTAGGCCCCATCGGGTGGCTGATGTTCTTGGCAAAAACCCGATCACGAGCGCCCCAACGCCCTAATTTTTAAAAAACTGATCGGCGTCTGATTGGGCGCCTTGCTTGCCCTTGATCGCCTCGCGGACGCGGGCGATTTCCGCCTCCAGGTTGCCGATGTATTCGTCCAGCGCCTCGATCGACATTTCTTCCAGGTTTTTAGGCGCCGGTTTTTGTTGTTGGGGTTCCAAATCGTCGGTATCCATTGTCCACCCTCCCTATATTGTGTATGGGAGTCCTAACATAGACCTCAAAAACAATCGAGTGAGAGCCCCCATGACCGCCATCCCGGAAACAATGAGCTGCATTGAAATTATCGAACCGGGAGGCCCTGAAGTCTTGCGGAAAACCGACCGGCCGGTGCCCGAACCTGCGGAAGGTGAAGTCCTGATCGCGGTTCAAGCCGCCGGGGTCAACCGCCCCGACTGCATCCAGCGCCAAGGCCATTATGCGCCACCGCCAGGCGTCACCGACATTCCCGGCCTGGAAGTCGCGGGCAACATTGTTGCCGTTGGCAAGAACGCTGGGCAATGGAAAACCGGCGATACGGTTTGTGCGCTGGTCGCCGGCGGCGGCTACGCCGAATTCGTGACCGCCCCCGCCGTGCAATGCCTGGCCATCCCCGGCAGCCTGGGAATGACCGAAGCGGCAGCCTTACCGGAAACATTCTTTACCGTGTGGGCCAATGTCTTCGATCGTGCCGGGCTCAAACCCGGCGAAACGCTGCTGGTCCACGGCGGCTCCAGCGGTATCGGAACGGCAGCCATTCAAATCGCCTCCAAGCTGGGATCAACAGTGATGACGACCGCCGGAAGCGACGACAAATGCCGGGTCTGCCGGGAACTGGGCGCCGAGCTGGCGGTGAACTACAAGGAAGAGGATTTCGTCGACGCCGCCAAGAACTTCACCGGGGGCGTTGGCGTCAATGTGATTCTGGACATGGTCGGCGGCGATTACCTGGCCAGGAACATCAAGGCCCTGGCCCCGGATGGCCGCCATGTGTCGATTGCCTTTCTGGGCGGCTCAAAAGCGGAAATCAACTTCATGCCGGTTATGCTGAAGCGCCTGACCCTCACCGGCTCGACCCTGAGACCGTTGCTGATTAAGCGCAAGGGCGAGATCGCAAAAGCGCTTGAGGAAACCGTCTGGCCCTTGATCGGCAGCGCAGAGATCACCCCCGTGATCCATGCCACGTTTCCTCTTCAAGACGCCGCGGACGCCCACGAATTAATGGAATCGAGCCAGCACATCGGCAAAATCGTCCTGCTTCCATAACCTGGACCGTTGATGTTTGACCCCTACCCCCCGGCGACTGTATAAAGGGCCGGTTATTGGGGTCCGTCTTAGCGGCGGCGATCTCAAAGCCTTCTGGAAAAGGAAAAAAAAGATGGTGCATCCTCTGATGCCAAAGGCGACCGCTGTTTGGCTAGTTGAAAATACGGCGCTGACGTTCGAGCAAATTTCCGCTTTTTGCGGTCTGCATGATTTGGAAGTCCAGGCCATCGCTGATGACGAAGTCGCGACCGGCATGCAGGGGTTGGACCCGATTGCGGGCGGTGAACTGACGCAAGAGGAACTGGACCGTTGCCTCGCCGATTCCAGTGCCCGCCTTGAAATGGCCAAGCCCAAAAACCCGCTACCCAAGCCGCGGCAAAAAGGCGCCCGCTATACCCCCGTTTCCAAGCGCCAGGACCGGCCTGATGCCATTGCCTGGCTGGTCAAGAGCCACCCGGAACTGACCGACGCGCAGATTTCCAAGCTGATCGGCACCACCAAACCGACCATCAACGCGATCCGCGAACGCACGCATTGGAATATGACCAATATCAAGCCCCAGAATCCCGTCGCCTTAGGTCTTTGCACCGCGCCTGATCTGGAAAAAGTGGTCGCCTTGGCCCGCAAAAAGGCCGGCATCGTTCCCGAAGCTGAAGATAAGCCCGAAAAGGCTGATTCGGACGATCCCATCCGCATCCCGAAACCCGGTGAGACCCTGCTGCTCAAAGGCGAGGCCAAGGCGGAAAGGGAAAGGGCGCTAGAGGCGGAAGAAGTCCCCGTGTTCGCGGTCAGCGAGGAAAGCAAAGGCGACGGTGTAACGCCGGAGGTGCTCAAAGTCGCCGAAGACGTATTCTCGACGGCCCCCGCTACGCCCAAGGAAGAAGACACGCCGGCGCCGACGCCTGAGGACAATGCCGGCAGTTAAGGCCGCTGCGACCGAAGTCTCCTACCCCGAACGGGAAGAGGCGTAGCCGATCCCTTCAAGGGCTTCTTTGATTTCATCCAAAATCACCGGATCGTCGATCGTGGCCGGCATTTTATAGTCTTCGTTATCGGCAATTTTCTGCATGGTGCCGCGGAGAATTTTGCCGGAACGGGTTTTCGGCAGACGATCAATCACGCTCGCCGTCTTGAAAGCCGCGACGGGTCCGATCTGATCGCGGACCATGGCAACCACTTCGGCAACGATGTCGGCGTGGTCCTTGTCGACCCCCGCCTTCAGTACCAAAAAACCAACCGGAAGCTGCCCTTTGAGATCGTCGGCAACGCCGATAACCGCGCACTCGGCAACATCGGGATGCTTGGACAGGACTTCCTCCATGCCGCCCGTGGAAAGCCGGTGCCCGGCGACGTTAATAATGTCGTCGGTACGCGCCATGATGTAGAGGTAGCCTTCTTCATCCCGGTACCCGGCGTCCGCGGTTTTGTAAAAACCCGGAAATTCCGTCAAATAGGAATCGACATAACGGTCATCGGCATTCCACAGCGTCGGCAGGCTGGACGGCGGCAGCGGCAGTTTGATGCAGATGGCGCCGATATCCCCATCCGCCACCGGGGTGTTGTTCTCATCCAGGATTTGCACATCCCAACCGGGCACGGCCTTGGAAGGAGAGCCGGGCTTTACCGGAAAGGCATGCAAACCAATGCAATTGGCGGCAATGGACCAGCCGGTTTCCGTCTGCCACCAATGATCGATCACCGGCACGCCGATCTTTTCCTCGGCCCAATGCAGCGTGTCGGAATCGGTTCGTTCTCCGGCCAGAAACAGGTGACGGAAACTGGACAGGTCATAATCCTGCATCAGCTTGCCGTCCGGATCCTCGCGCTTGATGGCGCGGAACGCCGTCGGCGCGGTAAACAGGACATTGACTTTATGGTCGCTGATTACCCGCCAGAACGCCCCGGCATCCGGCGTGCCGACGGGCTTTCCTTCATAAAGGATGGTCGTGCACCCATGGAACAAGGGCGCATAGACGATGTAGGAATGGCCGACCACCCAGCCGACATCCGACGCCGCCCAATAGACATCGCCGGGGTCCACACCGTAGATGTTTTTCATCGACCATTTCAGCGCCACCAGATGGCCGCCGTTGTCGCGGACAACGCCCTTGGGCTCGCCGGTGGTGCCTGAGGTGTAAAGAATATAAAGCGGATCGGTGGCCTGGACCGGCACGCATTCTGCCGGGCTTGCCGATGCCATCGCCGTCGCCCAGTCGATATCGCGGCCTTCCGTCAACGCCGCCTTGGCTTCCGGTCGTTCAAGGATGATGCAGTGATTGGGCTTATGGGCGGCGATATCAATGGCGCCGTTCAGTAATGGCATGTATTCGATGACGCGCCCGATCTCGATCCCACAAGACGCCGATACGATGACTTTGGGCTTGGCGTCGTTGATCCGCACCGCCAACTCGTTGGACGCAAACCCGCCGAAGACCACGGAATGGACGGCGCCGATACGCGCGCACGCCAGCATGGATATTGCGGCCTCCGGCACCATCGGCATGTAAATGAGGACGCGGTCGCCCTTTTCCACCCCGTTCGCCTGTAAGACGCCGGCAAACCCGGCCACCTCGTCAAGAAGCTGCTTGTAGGTATAGGTGCGGACCGTGTTGCCGGTAACCGGTGAATCGTAAATCAACGCCAGTTGATCGCCGCGGCCTTCTTCGACATGGCGATCCACCGCGTTAAAACAGGTATTAAGCTCACCGCCGGAAAACCACCGGTAAAAAGGCTTATTGGATGAATCCAGGACCTGGTCCCATTTCTTGATCCATCGCACATCCTCGGCGACGTCACCCCAAAATCCCTCGGGGTCGTCCATGGACCGCCGATAGGCGTCTTCATAGGCGTTGCTCATGATGAATACTTACCCTCTCTGGTCCCTGGTGTCCCTTGACCATTATTCCTGCAAGTTTGGGCTAAAACGGCTTTTTATGCAAAGCCGCTTTGTGGCACTCTGCATAGCGGGAGTAGCCAATGAGCAATAAAAACATTTTCGAAAAGGGTCTGGATAAAAAAACCGCCAATTTTGCACCGTTGACGCCGTTATCATTCATCGGGCGCACGGCGGCGGTTTATCCCGATCACCTCTCCGTCGTTCATGGAAACAAGCGGTTTACCTGGGCCCAGACCTACGCCCGCTGCCGCCGCCTAGCCTCCGCTATAGCCAAGCGGGGCATTGCTGTCGGCGATGCCGTTGCCGTCATGGGCTCCAACACGCCGGAAATGCTCGAAGCGGCCTTCGGCGTGCCGATGTCGGGCGCGGTCTTGAACACGCTGAATGTCCGCCTAGACGCCAAAACCATCGCCTACTGCCTGAATCAGGGTGAAGCCAAGCTGCTGATCACCGACACCGAATTTTCCAAAACCATCAAAGAGGCCCTGGCCCAGTTGGGCCGCGACATTCCTGTAATCGATATCGACGATAGCGAAGCCGGAGACGACATCAGCCACGAAAGGCTGGGGGAAAAGGACTACGAGGCATTATTGGAAGAAGGCGATGCGGCCTTTGATTGGGACCTCCCCGCCGACGAATGGCAGGCCATATCCCTCAATTACACCTCCGGCACCACCGGCAACCCCAAGGGGGTCGTCTATCATCACCGGGGCGCCTACTTGAACGCGACCAGCAATATCATCGGCTGGAACATGGCCCATCATCCGGTCTACCTGTGGACGCTGCCGATGTTCCATTGCAACGGCTGGTGCTTTCCCTGGTCGGTGGCCGCCGTTGCCGGCATCAATGTTTGCCTCAGGCGGGTCACGGCGGGCAATATATTTTCCGCCATCGCCGAGCATGGGGTCACCCATTTCTGCGGCGCACCGATCGTATTGAACATGGTCGTCAACGCCGACGATGAGGAACGAAGGGATTTCCCGCACACCGTCAACGTCATGACCGCCGCCGCACCACCACCGGCCAGCACGCTCGAGAAAATGCAGCGCCAGGGTTTCAACGTCACCCATGTTTACGGTTTGACGGAAACCTACGGGCCGGCCGTCATTTGTTCATGGCACGATGAATGGAACGACCGCCCCATCGAAGAACAGGCAGAGCTGAAGTCGCGCCAAGGGGTTAACTATCATATGCTTCAAGGCTTGCGTGTCATGGACCCAAAAACAATGACGCCGGTTCCCGATGACGGTGAAACCATCGGTGAGGTCATGTTCCGGGGCAATGTGGTGATGAAGGGTTATCTTAAAAACCCGGACGCCACGGACGAAAGCCTCGCCGATGGCTGGTTCCATTCCGGCGACCTGGGCGTAAGCCATCCGGACGGGTATATGCAGATCAAGGACCGGTCCAAGGACATCATTATTTCCGGCGGCGAAAACATCTCCTCGATCGAGGTTGAGGACGTTCTCTACAAACACCCGGCGGTGCTCACCGCTGCCGTGGTCGCACGGCCCGATGAAAAATGGGGGGAAACGCCTTGCGCCTTTATCGAATTGAA
>DASCOC010000160.1:0-4747 GCA_036011805.1 Rhodospirillales bacterium | reverse complement strand
GGGACCCGATCCACGGATACCATCAGGGCCAGCGGTTCAACAGCACCGCATCAACAGGCCGGACACAAGACTGTACCTGACTTGGCCGCTACGACGTCGAAAAGTCCTTGCAACGCGGGAGCCATCCACACAGGACATTGGGATAAT
Source organism: Rhodospirillales bacterium (assembly GCA_036011805.1). Classification (GTDB taxonomy): domain Bacteria; phylum Pseudomonadota; class Alphaproteobacteria; order Rhodospirillales; family Casp-alpha2; genus Casp-alpha2. The sequence goes on along the minus strand of DASCOC010000160.1, from coordinate 4,600 downwards.
GACAAGTCCCGATGACGCATTTTCATAGTCACTGAGACTTGTTCATTACCAAGACGACAGATTAGGGATAATCTTTCTGTGCGATTGCTTTTCCAATTGTGTCGTCATTTGCATCCTTCAACCATCCAACCCATTCATAAGTATGAGAACCACTGGGTGGGCACGGACTTTTATACTCGAATGCACCCGGTTGAATGACGGCTTGCCCAGTGTAAGTAATCGGACCTCCACCATGGTCATAACCCGGTACTTGAATATCCGTCAAAAAAAACTTGATTACTTTTGTTCCCGCCGGGACATTTGAGAGAGTGAAAATTGGGTTGGGAACGATATTTGGGTTTCCACTAGTACAACTTGGAATGTCTCCCCATTCAAACTTAAATGAAAACTCATCTGCGTTTGCGGGTTGTGAAGTTCCCATGATCAAGATGACAAAACAAACTCCAATTATTCCCCGGACTCCCACCATGTTTACCTCCCATTTAACTATTTATAACTGAAATTTAAACCATTAAATAATTATACAGTGAATTTCTAAAAAAGTGTCAATCGACTACCTTTACAAACTAAGTTCCCCTTTTCTCGCCTCCCGTATGTCCGCTTCTGGCTATTTGCGGACTCTTTACCGGGCAATGAAATAGGTCCGCTTGCCCCCCGAAAGCGGACATTGGAGCCCTGGGATATTTCGTTAGACCCAAAGCCGTCATTCTCCTTATCGGCGGGATTTACGGCCCATCGACCTGATAAAACAGCCTCGTTCTTATAGGCGTCTTGTTCGTCCACATCAGACAATAAGATTGGCTTACCTTGGCAAAAAAGTTTTCCGAAATTTCAGTAACTTTATTCAATTGGACGGGAAACTGGACTGTGGGGCTATCGTGGTAATGAATATTGAACGCGACCGGGTGGTCTGACTTAAACTTGAAATGAATTTCATCTCTCGCTGCCATATCCAGGCAGACTTCCTTAACCTCTTGAGGAGCCAATGACACCATCGTGGATGGCGTATCCTTTTGCCCTCCCCTTAAGGGGGTTGCCAGGACCAATACAACTAAAAAGCCGGCCACTCCCGCCAGAAAATGGCGACCTTGGATAGATAATTTAAACATTGTCATTGACGGTGGGGCGCTAAAGCGCGCCGAGCATGACCTCGGCGGAAGTGTTCTCAAACGTGCCCGGCGCGTCGATTTGCAAGCTGGTGACGGTGCCGTCCTCGACCACCATCGAGAACCGCTGGCTGCGCACGCCGAAGCCCTTGGCGCTCATGTCGGTGTCCAGGCCCGCGGCTTTGATGAATTTGGCGCTGCCGTCGGCGACCATCAGGACGCTGTCGCCGACGTCCTGGGCTTTGGCCCAGGCGCCCATGACGAAGGCATCATTCACGGAAATACAGACGATGGTATCGATGCCCTTGGCTTTCAGCGCGTCGGCGTTATCGACGAAGCCGGGCAGGTGGCGGGCAGAACAGGTGCGGGTGAAGGCACCGGGCAACCCGAACACGGCGACCTTTTTGCCGGCGAAAATGTCGTCGCTGGAAATGCCGCCGGGGCCGTCGTCGGTCATGATGTTCAAGTCTGCCGCGGGAACGTTGTCGCCTACGCTAATGGTCATGGCTGTCTCTCTCTGGTTGCTGGTTATTTGCGGGCGGCCTGCTTGAAGGCGTCGAGGACTTTATCTTGGCTGAGCAATTCCGGCAGCACAATGCCCGTCGGCGCGCCCGGCCCGTAGACCGCGTCGAAGGGAATGCCGTAGCGCTGGTTGCGGGCCAGGAAATCCGAAATCATCGGATCGGGCCGGGTCCAATCGGCCTGCATGGCGACGACCTTGTCGCGCCTCAACGCCGCCAAGACGTTTTTCTTGTTGAGCACGAAGGCCTTGTTGATTTGACAGGTCAGGCACCATTCGGCGGTGACGTCGACGAAGACGGTGTTGCCCTCGCGGACCAGCTTGGCCAGCGTGGCTTCATTGAAGGGCGTCCACAGCTTATCGAGGACCCCGGTGCCTGCGTTGCCATTAATTTCCCGGCCGCCGCCGGACGCCTCGCCGAGCCAGCCCGGCACCATGAACGCGGCGATGGCGGCGACCGCCATCCATAACGGCGCCCGCCGCCCGGCGCCGTCGGGAACGGCATGGCCCAGGTACAACAGCCCGGCGGCGGCAGACGCCAACACGCCGACGCCGGCGGCGGCCTTGAGGCCGATGCTGGTGGTCAGCACGCTCAACAGCCACACCCCGGTCGCCGCCAGGGCAAAGCCCAGGATGCGTTTCATGGTCACCATCCACGGCCCCGGTTTCGGCAACCGGGTCGCCAGGCCCGGAAACGCCGCGACGATGAGGTAGGGCAGCGAAAGCCCTAAGCCCAAAGCGGCGAACACGGCGCCGATCTCGACCCCGCCCCGGGCCAGCGCAAAGCCGACGGCGGTGCCCAGGAACGGCGCCGAACACGGCGTCGCCAATAACGTCGCGAAGGCGCCTTGCAGGAAATGGCCGCTGATTCTATGTCCTTCTGGGCCGTGCACATGACTGGCGTGTTCGCCGAGATCGGAAACCCACATCGGCAGACGGACCTCGAAGAATCCCCACAGATTGCAGGCAAACGCGGTGACCAGCAGGGTCATGGCGATCAGGAACCAGGATTGCTGGAACTGGATGCCCCAGCCGACGGTCATGCCGCCGGCCTTCAAGACGATCAACGCCGCCGCCAGCACCATAAAGGCGAACAGGATGCCGGCGGCCGACGCCAGGAAGCTGAGCCGCACCAAACGCCGTTCGCCGCCGCCGTGGCCGACGAGGCTGAGCAGCTTGATCGACAGCACCGGCAACACGCAGGGCATCAGGTTGAGGATCAGCCCGCCGATAAGCGCAAATAACAGGATCAGGGCGAACGGCGCTCCTGAATCCCCTGGCGCGCCGGAAATAAGCCCGCGCCCTTCGCCGGCGGTCACTTGGAGCCGCTTTTCGGCGCCGCGGTTGCCGTCGACCAGGGTCACGGTCAGGGTTTTTCCGGCCAGCGACTTATCCGGGCCTTCCAGGTATTTGGACCCGAACACCTTGGTCTCCAGGGTGGCGGTGCGGGCATCGGGGCCGAGGCGCACGGTTGGTTTCGAGAAGGTCAATTCCACTGGCCCCTCCGGAAACAGGTCCGGGGCCTGGAAGGGCATCGCCGCGCTGGCGGTGACGCGAAGGAAGACGTTTTTGCCGCCCCCGGACCCCTGAGACCAGGTTTCCGCCGCCTCGATGGTCAGCCCCTGGCGTTTTCCGTAACCGGGGACCTTGGATTTGTAGCGGCTGATCAGGTGCGCGAACGGGCTCGGTCTTGCTGTCTCCCCGGCCGGTCCCTGGGGCAAGCTCAGGGCGACCTCGGCGTCGTAGGGAATGCAGATATCATCGCAGGTCAGGTAACGCACGATGCCGGTCATCCTGAGCGGCCGCGACGGGTCCTCTCTGGTCACGGTAAGCGGGAAGACGACTTCTTTTTTGTAGCCGAGCGTTTCCAGGCCGATCACCGAGAACCGTTCCGGCGCCGGCCATTTGATCACCGCCGTTTTGAGGTTTTCGGACCCCTTCCAGTCCGGCTCGGGCGGGAAGCCGGCGTCACCGGGCGAGCGCCAATAAATTTTCCAGCCCGGCTTCAACTTGAAATGAAGCCCCAGGCTTAAGGTTTCGGCATTGCCGGTGGTTTCGGTGGCGGCGATCAGGCGCAGCGCGCTTTGATCGGTTTTGTGCCAGGCCGACGCCGCCGGTTCGCCGGACGCGTCGCTTGCGGCTTCGCCAAGACCCGGATGGGCCGACACCATGACGCCGGCCACAACGGCGGCCAAAAGCCATCTGCCGGTTCGTTGTAATTTTGCAATCAATGCCGTCATTGCGGCGGTCCCATCTGGATTTCACATTCAACGGTGTCCGAAAACCGAAAACCTGGAATCCGGATTAATATAGGGATTTACGGGCGAATATCACGCCCGGTTGCCACGATCTCACGCACTGTTGACCAATCGTGTGGCCAAGGACGCCGCTATTGGCCCACATCCGGCGGCGCGAAAATGCCCAATGCCTTCATGCCGTCTTCATCGGCCTTGGCCTCGCTGATTATCCAGTCCCGGAAAGCGCAGATTTTGGGCTGCTCCGCCGTCGGCTTGGGGCAGACGATGTAATAGGCGTAATTGACCGGCAGCGAAGGCCCGAACGGCCGGACTAGGCGTCCTGACAACAGGTCCGGCGCCGCCAGGGCGCTCCGCCCCAGGGCCACCCCCTGGCCGCCGGCCGCCGCGTCCAGGGCCAGGCTGGTCTGATTAAACACCGCGCCTTTTGACATATCGGGTTCGTCGACACCGGCGGCATTGAGCCATTTGCGCCAGTCCTGGCGGTTATCGAGGTGGATGAGGGTGTGATGGGCAAGGTTTTCCGGCCGGTCCAAGGGGTGCGGGCCTTCCATCAGGCTGGGGCTGCAGACCGGAAACAGCGTCTCCGCCATCAGGCAGACCGCGTGCAAATCGGGCCATTGGTCTTCGCCATGGCGGACCGCGACGTCGACGTCCTCACGGTGTAGATCGACATGACGCAGCGAGGCGCTGAGCCGCAGATCGATGTCCGGATAGGC
>DASCOC010000159.1:0-1596 GCA_036011805.1 Rhodospirillales bacterium | reverse complement strand
CCTTACGTGAGGGTTGCTTTCCGTTTACGTAAACGTAAACTATTTACCTGTTCCCGTAAAGCTCTTGAATCTCCGATTCCAGGCTTCCAGTGGCCGGCGTCAGCCAAATTGAACCACTACGACGGACTTGCAAGGTTTCCGGCTAGGAGCACGTCGCGCGGTGGTGTACCCCACTACTAGTGGCGTGGGACGACGTCCGGAAGCCTTGCAAGTCCGCCCTCCGGGTCGTTTTCCCCGCTCCCTCGGGGCGTCGGCGGCACTTGACGATGTCCCGCATCGCCTGCGCGCCCCCTCCTACCGAGGAAACAGGAAAAAAGATCGTAGGGGTCCAATTTGGTTGACGCAGGCCACTCGTCTCCGGAAAATACAGTCAGGATCAAAACATTGAAACACGTGGACAAAAGAATGGATGGCCGGTTTCCCCGCCTCCGCATGCGACGCAACCGCCAGGAAGCGTGGTCGCGGGCGATGGTTTCCGAAAACGCCCTTTCCCCTGCCGATCTGATGTGGCCGGTTTTCATCACCGAAGGCGGTGATACGGTCGAGCCTATTTCCTCGATGCCGGGGGTGAACCGGCTTGGCATCGACGCCCTTGTCGACGCCGTCGCCGAGGTCGCCGACCTGGACATTCCCGCCATAGCGTTGTTTCCGTACATCGATGACAGCCTCAAAACGCCCGAGGCCGAAGAGGCCTATAACCCGGAAAACCTTGTTTGTCGGGCGGTTCAGACGGTCAAGAAGGCGCACCCCAAGGTCGGCGTCATGTGCGATGTGGCGCTCGACCCCTATAATTCCGATGGCCAAGACGGGCTGGTTCGGGATGGCCGTGTTCTCAATGACGAAACGGTGGAAATTCTCGCCCGCCAGGCAGTGGTTCAGGCCCGCGCCGGATGCGACATCATCGCCCCTTCGGACATGATGGACGGGCGTATCGGCGCCATCCGCGACGCGCTGGATGCCGAGGGCTTCCAAAATGTCCTGATCATGTCCTACGCGGCCAAGTATGCGTCCGCCTTTTATGGACCGTTCCGCGACGCGGTCGGCTCATCGGGAGCACTTAAGGGCGACAAAAAGACCTATCAGTTGGACCCCGCCAACTCCGATGAAGCATTGCGCGAAGTCGGCCTCGATATCGACGAGGGCGCCGATATGGTGATAGTCAAGCCGGGCTTGGCCTATCTGGACATCATCCGCCGGGTCAAGGATGCTTACAGCGTTCCTACCTTTGCCTATAACGTCAGCGGTGAATACGCGATGTTGAAGGCCGCCGCCGATCATGGCTGGTTGGATTACGACACGGTGATGATGGAGACGTTAATGGCGTTCAAGCGCGCCGGCTGCAATGGGATTTTGACCTATTTCGCGCTTGAGGCGGCGCGGCGCTTCAAAAAAGGCTGAAATCGGCGAGGCCAGAATCAAAAAACCCCGCCTGGTCTTCAACGAAAACCGCGGCGAGGTTTTATGTTGAGTTGCGTTGCCTGAGTTACTCGGAATCCAAGTCCAGCAGGCTATCGATATCAAGGACCACCATCAGATTATCTTCCAACCGGAAAACACCGTTGGAAAATTCCCGCCATTTGGGGTCCAGGGTACCGG
>DASCOC010000158.1:0-18140 GCA_036011805.1 Rhodospirillales bacterium | reverse complement strand
CAATCGCCTCGGTTGGGGGTAATCTCAATCTCGATGACCGGATCGGCCAACCCCATGGCTTCTGCCGCCGGCGAGCCGGGTTCGACGTCATCGGGCAATTCGATAATGCCTTCGTGATTGTCGCTGAGGTTGACTTCCCGTTCCGACAGCAACATCCCGTTGGATACAACGCCGCGAATTTCAGTCGGTTTCAAGGTGATCCCGGTGCCCGGGATAAAGGATCCCGAAGGCGCGAACACGCCGACAAGGCCGGTCCTGGCATTAGGCGCGCCACAAACGACCTCAACCGTTTCTGTGCCGTTGTCGACCTTGCAGACGGACAGTTTATCGGCATCGGGGTGTTTTTTCGCCTCGGTAACGCGACCGACAACAAACCCCGCCAAGTCCTTGGCTCGGTCATGGACCTTGTCGATCTCAAGGCCGATCATGGTCAAGCGCTCGACGACGTCTTCCAGGGACGACTTGGTGACCAGATGTTCCTTGAGCCAACCGAAAGGAAACTTCATGGCCTACAACCCCCCGACCATGGACGGGACCTGCAAGGCCCCAAACCCGTAATGGCGGAGCCAGCGGAGATCGGATTCGTAAAATGTGCGCAGATCCGGAATGCCGTATTTCAGCATCGCCAATCTTTCGATCCCCATACCGAAGGCAAACCCCTGGTATTTGGTGGAATCGATATTGCAGTTTTCAAGAACCTTGGCATTGACCATGCCACTGCCGAGAATTTCCAACCAATCGTCACCATGACCGATGCGGAATTCCCCGCCTTCACGGGTACACCCGATATCAACTTCGGCGGAGGGTTCGGTAAACGGGAAATAGCTGGGACGAAAGCGGACGGGAAGATCGTCAACGCCGAAGAAAGCCCGGCAAAAATCGATGATGCATCCCTTCAAGTGGCCCATGTGGGTGGTCTCGTCCACCACCAGGCCTTCGACCTGATGGAACATCGGCGAATGGGTGGCGTCGTAATCGCAACGATAGGTGCGCCCCGGCACGATAATGCGGATCGGCGGTTTCGACGTCATCATGGTGCGGATCTGAACGGGCGAGGTGTGGGTGCGAAGGACAAGACGGTCATCATCGCCGCCACCGGGCAGGTAAAAGGTATCGTGCTCCTGTCGCGCCGGATGGTCGGGCGGGATATTGAGCGCCGTGAAATTGTGCCAGTCGTCTTCAATATCCGGGCCTTCGGCAACGCTGAGACCCATTACACCCAGGATCGCCACGACCTCGTCGATGGTTTGGCTGATGGGATGGATATGGCCTTCGCTTTCCGGCCTGACGGGAAGGGAAATATCCACGGATTCCCGCGCCAGCCGGGCTTCCAATTCGGAATCGGCCGACGCCCGTTTTTTATCCTCGATGGCGTCCGCGATCTCCGTCTTCAGCGCATTCAGCGATTGGCCGGCCTGTTTGCGGGCGTCGGGGTCCATGCTGCCCAACCCCTTCATCAGTTCGGTAATACGGCCTTTTTTGCCAAGCGCCGAGACCCGGATTTTCTCAAGGTCATCCAGGCCGCCGGCCTTTTCGACCGCTGACATCAATTCCGAACGAAGCGCGTCTAGTTCTTTCATTCTCGTTTCAGTCCGCCTTGGTCCTTAGCAATAAAAAGGGAGCCGCTTTTCCTTCGAAGCCGGCTCCCGATTAAATCCCCGCATATTCTTTTTCGGATTAAGTGTTTTTGGCGAGAGCCGCTTGAGCCTGTTCGACCAAGGCCTTAAAGGCATCTGGTTCTTTAATCGCCAAATCTGAAAGAATTTTCCTGTCGATCTCAATCCCAGCCTTATCCAGCCCGTTAATGAACTGGGAATAGGTCAGCCCGTGTTCGCGGGTGCCGGCATTGATCCGTTGGATCCAAAGGGAACGGAAGGACCGTTTGCGGTTACGGCGATCACGGTAGGCATATTGCAGGCCCTTTTCGACACGCTCGATGGCGACGCGGAAACTGCTTTTGGAGCGGCCCCGATAGCCGCTGGCGCGATCAATGGTCTTTTTGTGGCGGGCATGACCAGTGGTACCCCTTTTAACGCGAGACATGGCAAATTCCTCCCTTAACCGTACGGCAGATAAGATTTAACGATGCGGGCATCGGCATCGCAGAGGATCATGGTGCCACGGGCCTTGCGTTTCATTTTTTGGGGGCGCTTCGACATGCCGTGGCTTTTATTGGCCACGTTGGCCCGGACTTTGCCGGTGCCGGTCAGACGGAAGCGCTTTTTGGCACTGGATTTCGTCTTTAATTTAGGCATTTCATTCTTCCTTATTTGATAGGCTATCAGCCTGGTAGAATTTCAGAGCGATTAGGCATGCCTTTGGCCCAAGCCGCTCACGCGCGCGGGTTATACCCCTGTCATATAAGGAATGCAAGGCGTAGCGAAGAAAGAATTAGGGCTGTTATTTCGGCGCGATGACCATGGTCATCAGACGGCCTTCACTCTTCGGGAACTGCTCCACCTTGGCCTCTTCGGTGACATCCTCGCGAACCCGATCCAAAACCTTCATGCCCAAATCCTGGTGTGCCATTTCACGGCCTCGGAACCGAATGGTCATCTTGACCTTATCGCCGTCGCCCAGGAACCTTTTTACGCTCCGCATCTTGACCTGATAGTCGTGCTCATCGATGCCGGGACGCATCTTGATTTCCTTAACCTCGAAGATTTTTTGTTTTTTGCGGGCTTCGTTAGCTTTTTTCTGGGCCTCGTATTTGAATTTACCGTAATCGAGAACCTTGCAGACAGGGGGATCGGCATTGGGCGAAATCTCGACAAGGTCGAGCCCCGCCTCATAAGCGAGATCAATTCCTTCTTGTTTGGAAATGACGCCGACCATCTCTCCGTCGGCACCTACTACACGAACCGGATCTGCCTCGATCAGGTCGTTGACGCGCGGGCCCGTTCGGGTCGGCGCTTGATTAAAGGGTCGTCGGGCTATTTAAAAATCTCCTCTTGTTGGTAGCACAAATGCGGAAAACTTGACCGGTTGCTCAAGATTTTGCCAGCGGGCCGGCCGCTTCTTCTACAACTCTAGCGGTTGCCTCTTCAAGCGCAAGAATTTCTTGGTCCTTGCCGCCGAGACGGCGCATGGCCACCGTGCCGTCCGCCTCCTCATTTGCGCCGACGACCATAATTACCGGCACCTTGGCATGGCTGTGTTCACGGATCTTGTAGTTGATTTTTTCGTTCCTGACATCCAGTTCGCAGCGAAGCCCGGCATCACCAAGAGCACGTTGAACCTTAGCCGCATAGTCATCGGCGGCGTTAGTGATGGTGGTGACGACGATTTGAACCGGTGCCAGCCACAGCGGGAACCGGCCGGCGTAATTTTCGATGAGAATACCGATGAAACGCTCGAAAGAGCCGAGAATCGCCCGGTGCAACATCACCGGTCGATGTTTGGCGCCGTCCTCACCGATGTATGCAGCGTCCAACCGTTCAGGCAGGACGAAGTCGACCTGATGGGTGCCGCACTGCCAATCGCGGCCGATGGCGTCGCGCAGGACGAATTCCAATTTAGGACCATAGAAAGCGCCTTCGCCCGGATTCATAACCAATTCGACGCCGGCGGCGGTGGTCGCGTCCATCAAGGCTTTTTCGGCACGATCCCATACGTCGTCGGAACCGGCCCGAACCGGCGGACGATCGGAAAATTTGACGACAAAATCATCGAAACCGAAATCCTTGTAGATGGAAGCAAGCAGTTCGATAAAAATTTTGGTTTCCGCTTCGATCTGATCATCGGTGCAGAAGATGTGGGCATCGTCCTGGGTAAAGGCGCGCACCCGCATCAAACCATGCAGCGCACCGGATGGCTCATAGCGGTGGCAGGAGCCGAATTCCGCCATACGGATGGGTAGGTCCCGGTAACTGGTGGTGCCCTGCTTGAATATCTGCACATGGCACGGACAGTTCATGGGCTTCAACGCCAGGAACTTGGTCCGGGCGACGTGGCCGGGGCCTGGGCCGGATTCCGCCTCGGCGTGGGTCTCGCCACCGCCACGGCTCTCGTCAACCTCGGCGATGAACATGTTTTCGCGGAATTTCTCCCAGTGGCCGGAATCTTCCCACAAGGCGCGGTCGACAAGTTGCGGCGTGTTGACTTCCACATAGCCGCCGCCTTCCAGGCGCTTTCGCATATACGCCTGAACGGTCCGGTACAGCGTCCATCCCTTGGGGTGCCAGAAGGCGGAGCCGACGGCCACGTCTTGCAAGTGAAACAGGTCCATCTCGCGGCCAAGGCGCCGGTGGTCCCGTTTTTCCGCCTCCTCCAGCATATGCAGGTGCTGCTTGAGTTGTTTCTTATCGGCCCAACAGGTGCCGTAAATGCGTTGCAGCATTTCGTTGTTGGAATCTCCCCGCCAATAGGCGCCGGCCAACTTCATCAATTTGAACGCCTTGCCCAGCTTTCCCGTCGATGGCAGGTGCGGGCCCCGGCAAAGATCGATGAATTCGCCCTGACGATAGAGAGAAATATCTTCGTCGCCTGGGATTCCTTCGATGATTTCGGCTTTGTAAAGTTCGCCCTGGTCCTTGAAGAACTTTACGGCCTTATTCCGGTCCCAGACCTCGCGGGTGATTTCCTCGTCGCGTTTGACGATCTCGTGCATTCGGGCTTCGATTTTTTCCAGGTCTTCGGGAACGAACGGCTCGTCGCGGGCGAAGTCATAGAAAAAACCGTTCTCGATGTTGGGGCCGATGGTGACCTGGGTGTCCGGAAAAAGCTCCTTAACCGCTTCGGCCATCACATGGGCGCATTCATGACGTAGCAATTCAAGGGCGTCTTCGTCCTTTGACGTGATGATGGCGACCTCGGCATCGGCCTCAATGGCGACACTCAGGTCCTTTATCTCGCCATCGACGCGAACCGCCAGCGCCGCTTTGGCCAGGCCGGGACCGATATCGGCGGCCAGTTCGGCGCCGGTTACGGTGCCGTCAAACTTGCGTTTGCTTCCGTCGGGAAGGGTAATTGCGACCATTCAATTCACATTCTTAAACAGGCTAAAAGAAGAGGGGCGAAAATGTAGGTAGAAAAAGCCCTCTGTCAAGGAACCCAAGCGTTTGACAGTGTCCGTCATGATCAATCCAGTTCCGCCAAGACCTCTTGGGAGGAAAGATCAGACATGTGCCGACGCCGGAGAATCGTCACATCTGGCCCGCGTTGCGCACATAGGGCCGGGTCGGAAGCTTCGGAAAAAAGCACCACCGATTTACACCCCACCCCGGCAATCAGATGCATGGGGCCGGTATCATTGCCGATGGCGGCAACGGCACCCCGGCCCAGCTGCGCCAATTCAAGAAGGCTCGTCTGTCCGGAAAGGTCCTGGGCCGTCGGACAACGCGTCTGAATTTTCGCCATCAGATCGGACTCCGCCGACGATCCCAACAGGACCGGCGTAATATCGCGCTCCGCCAACGCCCCCGCCACTTCGGAAAAGCCATCCGCGGGCCATCGTTTGGCCGGCCGGTGCTGTGCCCCCCCCGGCACCAGCAGGGCATACCGTCCGCCCAGGCCAAAGCGGGAAATATCGGCTTCGGCCCAGGAAAGGTCAGCTGTCGCCACATCGGATATCCCAGCCATTTCCAATTGTTCGGCTTGGCGCTCAACGGTGTGCATGTTGTCCCGATCCGGGTTGGCATGGGGATGGGAACAGCCCCTTGCGATGCCGGACCATTCCGGCTTCGGACCCGGCCAGAACATTCGGTAATAAAAGGAACTGCGGTCCGATGTCTGAAGGTCGTAGGCCCGGCTGAACCCGCCGCCCAGAAGCCTGCGTCGAAGCCTCAGCCAACCGCCTAGGTCACTGCCCTCGGGCCGGCCTTCGGTCCAGACCTCATCAAAAAGCCCGGAGGCCTTGGCAATCTCCTCAAAAGGCTTGGTGGTCAGCAGGGTGATCCGTTGGTCCTGGTGATGACGCCGGATAGCGGCAAAGGGGCCGATCGCCTGAACAAAATCCCCTAAGGCCCCCAATTTGATGACGAGAATTCCGGGCGGATTATTATCCGACATCTATCGGCCAGCCTTTTCTCGTAGGATCTCCCGGTAAACATCGAGAGTCTTGTCGCACATCACCTGCTTGGAAAAATTCTCGCGTGCATTGGCGATGGCCTTATCGGACAACACTGCCCGGTCCTCCCCGGACAGGTTCAACACCTGATCAAGTAGAGTTGCCAAGGCATCGACATCGCCAGGCGGGAACAACCAACCGGTTTCCCCTTCAATGACCGTTTCCTGGGCGCCGCCATGATTGCTGGCGACGATGGGTCGGCCCAGGGCCTGGGCCTCGATCAAAATACGGCCGAAGGCTTCCGGGTCGGTGGAGGCGGAAACCACCACATCGGTCAGCATGTAAGCGGCCGGCATGTCGTCGCAATGATCAACAATCCGGACGATTTCACCCAATCCGTGACTATTGACCAGATTTTCCAGTTCCTGGCGGTATTCGGCCCTGCCCTGATCACCGCCGACCAACAGACAACGGATATCGCGTCTGTTCAGCTTGGCAATGGCTTCGATAAACATCGTCTGACCCTTCCAGCGCGTCAGCCGTCCGGGCAGCATGACCACCGGCAAGCCGTCTTCCAAACGCCAATCACTGGCCAACACCGTGACCCTTTCCGCCGTGACTTTGGCCGGATCAAACCGGTCCAGGTTAACACCCCGGTGGATGATGCGAATCTTATTGGCTGGCGCCCCGTAGTTCTTGTGCAGATGACCGCCAATGAACCGAGAAATGGCAATCACCCGTTCACCCCTGGCCATCACCGAATTGTACCGCCGTTTGAGCGCATTCCCTGCGCCATAGGTTCCATGAAAGGTGGTCACAAGAGGGATGCCCGACCGTTTAGCGGCGAAATACGCGCTCCAAGCCGGCGCCCTGGACCGGGCGTGAATAATGTCCACCCCTTCGGCCTTCATCAGGTCCGCTAAGCGCTGGATGTTGGCATACATGACCAGCGGGTTTTTTGAATGCACCGGCAACTTGATGTGTTCGGCGCCCGCCCGCTTCAATTCATGGGCGCCGTCACCGCCATTGGAGACCACAAGGGCGCGACCGCCTTGGGCGGTAATGGCATCGGCGATTTCCACGGTGCCCCGTTCAACCCCACCGCCGGCGCCCATGGCTGGAAGTACCTGGAGGATGGTCACTGAATCCAATCTTGCAACCGGCTTCTGTTCCAGCCGGGAGGCGATGATGCTATGGTCGGCGCCGTCGTTCATCATATTGAGTATTCCATGGTCAAAGCACCCGAGATACTAACACGGGATGGTGGCGGAACCATCGCCTACCATCGGATCACCGGAAAATCGCCCGGCGTGATGTTCCTGACCGGCTTCAAGTCCGACATGACCGGTTCCAAGGCAATGGCGCTTGAAGACCTCTGCCGCCGTCGCGGCCAAGACTTTATCCGATTCGATTATTTCGGCCACGGCCAATCGTCGGGGGCATTCGAAGACGGCACCATCGGCCGCTGGAAAGACGACGCGATCTGCGCCCTTGATCAGTTGACCAAAGGCCCTCAGGTCTTGGTCGGGTCTTCCATGGGCGGATGGATCATGTTGCTGACGGCGCTGGCGAGGCCTAAGCGCGTCGCCGGATTGGTCGGCACCGCCGCAGCCCCGGATTTTACCGAGGACTTGATGCCGGACGGCTTTTCCGAACAACAGAAACAACAGCTTGAAAGCCAAGGATACACCGAGGTGCCAAATTGTTACGACGAGGAACCTTATAATATCACCCAGGCGTTGTTGGACGATGGCCGGAACCACTTGGTGTTGCGTGATGAGATGCCGCTGGATTGCCCGGTGCGTCTGATCCACGGAACCGACGACGAAGACGTGCCCTGGCGGACGAGCCAGACCATTGCCGAAAAAATCCGGTCTCATGACGTTGAAACCCTGTTCGTAAAAAACGGTGACCACCGACTTTCCGAACCCCATGACCTGGACCGCCTTTGCCGCACTTTGGGTCGTTTGTTGGACCAGCTTGAACAAGGCTCTTAACCCCCCTCCGCCAAAATGGCGCTGAGCCCCGCCCGGTAATCCGGATAGGTCAACGTAGCGCCGAGATCGTCCTTGATCCGCCGGTTATCGATACGCCGATTGTCCTTCCAGAAACTCAAGCCCATCGGCGACATTTCCTTTTTGGCGTCTTCAAAGAGAACCACCGGCGGCGGCGTTTGACCCAACAATTCACAAGCATAGGCGGTCACATCCGCCGGTGACGCCGCTTCGTCATCGCAGACGTTATAAACGGCGCCGGGGCCTGAACCGGAATGGGGCCGGGCCATGGATGCCCTGAGCACGACGGCAATATCATCGACGTGAATTCTTGAAAACTTATGTCCCGGTTTTTCTATCCGCCGCGCTCCGCCGGCCCGCACCTGATCCAGGGCGGAATGCCCTGGGCCGTAAATGCCGGCGAGACGAAAGACATGGACCGGCAAGCCGTGGCTTTCGCGTAACGCCATCCAGGCGATTTCGGCCTCGGCCCGCCTGCGGCTACGGTCCGAGGACGGATTAACCGGTGACGTTTCATCAACCTTGGCGCCGTCGGCATTGCCGTAAACACCGGTGGAAGAAAGGTATCCTGCCCATTGAAGCCCTTGCAGAGCCTGGATATCGCCACCATGAGGGGGCAACACGGGGTCACCGTAATCTGCGGGCGGCACCGAACTAAGCAAATGGGTGACGCCGGACAATAGATGCGCGGGGTCGGCCAGGGGCTGATTGCGGTCGAACACAAAAGCTTCGATGCCAACTGCGGCCAGTTCGTCCCGGCGGTCCGCAGATTGGCAGGTGCCGGCGACGGTCCAACCATCGGCTATCAACCCGCGGGCCAAGCGGGTGGCGCTATAACCAAGACCAAAACAGAACAGGCGCGGATTGGACGTAGGCTCAAGCATTTTCAAACCCTCATTCGATTCCTTTAAAAATATGCTTTATAGATGCCGTGACAAGGGGCAAACCCAAGGGGAAAACAAGGATCAAGCCATGAAGGCCAAAATTCTTCGCACCGATGCTGAGCTTTTCATCATCGAACAATACCTTGATGAACTGAGCGAGATCGCCGACGTGGTAACGACGGAAAGCTATGCCGAGGACGAATTGGCCGAGGCGGCCAAAGACGCCGATATCATCCTAACCTGTTACACCGACATTACCGCCAAGGTCATCAACGCAAGCGTAAACCTGAGGGGCATCGTCAAATACGGTGTCGGTACCGACGCCATCGATATTGAGGCGGCAACGGCAAAAGGCGTAATGGTGGCCAACTGCCCCGATTACGGATCGGACACCGTTGCCGATCATGCCTTCGCCCTGTTGATCAGCCTGGCCAGAAAGATCCCCACCCTCGACCGGACGATGCGGGAAAATGCCTGGGCGTGGCCAGAGCCCGAACTCCTGGGTGTCGATCTTGGCGGAAAGACCGTCGGGCTGATCGGGTTCGGGCGGATCGGCCGGGCCATGTCCCGGCGTTGCGAAGGATTCTCCATGACCCGTCTGGCTTACGATCCCTATGTCGACCCCACCAGCGTCGGTGACTACGGCGTCACCTTCGTTGCCCTTGATGAATTGCTGAAACGGGCCGATTTCGTCTCCATCCACTGTGTGTTGACGCCGGAAACCAAGGGGCTGATCAACGAGACGGCGCTGCGAACAATGAGAGAAACGGTATTTCTGATTGACGTGTCGCGGGGCGCCATCATCGATGAGGACGCTTTGATCCAGGCCATCGACGAAAAAATGATCGCCGGCGCCGGTTTCGATGTTTTTGGCCATGAACCGCTGACCCCTGACTATCCGTTGCTCGGTCGTGACAACGTCATCCTGACACCGCACCTTGCCTGGTGGACGAAAGAGGCATTTGAGCGGGTCGAACGCGACACCCTGGACGGCATTCTGGATATTCTTGCCGGCAACACCCCTAAACACCTTAAGAATACCGAAGTCCTTAAGTCTTAATTCTCACCACCGGCATTTTGAGCCTATCCATGAATAAAACTCTGCCGATCATTTCTTTCGTAGCCGTTGTCGCCACCACCGGACTGGCCCCTGGATTGGCAATTGGCCAGGAAGTCAATCATGCCCAGCGCTACAGGACATGCATGGCAGAGGCCAAAAACGCGCCCCAGGAAGCCTTCGAGATGGCGTTGTCATGGCGCGGCCTCGGCGGCGGGGATGCCGCCGAACATTGCGTGGCGGCAGCGCTGATCGGCCTGAAGCAATTCACCGTAGCCGCAAACCGGCTGGAAGCCTTAGCCAGAAAAACCAAGCAAAATGCCGGGGTTAAAGCCGGACTTCTGGCCCACGCGGCGCAGGCCTGGATTCTGGCGGATAACAATGCCCGCGCCGAATCGGTGCTGACGGCGGCCTTGAATTTAACCCCCTGGGACGCAAACCTGTTGATCGACCGAGCCCAGTCGAGGGCCGGACAGAGAAATTTCAACGGCGCCGTCGAGGATTTGAACAAAGCCATCGAGGGCGGCACCCGTCCCGCCGATGCATATGTCTTTCGGGCCGCCGCATACCGGCGTCTCGACAAACTGGAACTGGCGTTGGCCGATATCGAACGGGCGCTGGCCTTGCGGCCCGACCACCCGGACGGCCTGCTGGAACGAGGCATCCTGCGGCGCATGAGGGAGAACGACGACGGCGCCAGGCAAGACTGGCTGAACATCATCCGCCTGGCGCCTCTAAGCCCGGCCGCCGATGTCGCCAGGCGCCAGCTGGAAAGCATGGACGTCAAACAAAACCCAAAATAACGCCCAGGGGCCGACGGCCCCCGGCCGGGGCGGCGGGGCGGGATGAAGGCGAACAGCCATTTTCAAAAATCCAGGTTGGCGTAATGTTTTTGCGGTGGTGCGCCGGGGATATTGTCTTCAAGGATGGAACGGAAGCTGGGGCGGGACTTGATCCGCGCATACCAGTCCTTGGCCTCTTCGTGTTCGCTCCACGGAACGTCGCCCAAATAATCGATGCTCGAAAGATGGGCGGCGGCGGCAATATCGGCGAGCGAGAAGTCATCCCCGGCCAGCCAAGTCCGGCGTTCGGTCAGGTAGCCGATGTAATCCAAGTGAGAGTGGATATTGGCGTGACCGGCGCGCACCGCCTGTGAGCTGGGCGCCCCCTCGCCCAAGTACCGCTTTGTCATCTTCTCGCCGACCAGGTTTTCCGTTACCTCTGCGTTGAACTTATGATCGAACCAATGAACCAGCCGCCTGACTTCGGCGCGGCCCATGGGCTGGTGACCAATCAGCGGCGGTTCGGGATGAACCTCGTCGAGAAATTCGCAGATCGCGTCGCTTCCCGAAAGTGCGGTGCCGTCCGCCTCTACCAGAACCGGGATGTCGCCGGCCGGGTTAAGGGCCAAAAATTCATCTCGCCGTTCCCAGACGTTTTCGGCGCGAAGTTCAAACTCCAGGCGCTTTTCCAAAAGCGCGACCCGCACCTTTCGGCACGGGGGCGACATCCAAAGGTGATACAGAATCCGCATGTTCAGAACCTATAGCCGAAAAAACGCCGGTGAAAAACCGAAAGCCCGAGGAAAGGCCAATAAATCAACAGCCATGGAATACGGCTCTCTAAGATGTGATCGAGGGTTAGGTGACAAAAACAAAGAGAAAAGGGTATGCAAGCAATACGTTGAAACAGCCTTTAAGGGACCTAATCTATGAAGGGATCCCTTTTTGTGCCTCGTAACTGAGCAAATGCTAGGACAAGGCCCGCCATGCTGATCAAATCCAAAAAAGCTTCCGACGTTCGTTCGTCCGAAATTACCTCCCCATCGGTATATTTGGACCGCCGCCGTTTCCTCCAGTCCGCGGTCATGATCGGGGCCGGGGCCGCGTTCGGAACCATTGCCGGGCCCGCTCTCGCCGCCACCGGAAATGCCCGGGTAAAGCTTGAGGGCGTCAACAAGACGAAATGGACCCAGGAATCCCTTGGCGAAGAACTGACCAAATACGGGCCGGTCACCAAGTACAATAACTTTTACGAATTCGGCACCGGCAAGACCGATCCGGCCGACAACGCCCAGAAATTCATGCCCCGGCCCTGGAGCCTTGCCGTCGACGGCGCGGTGGAAAAACCGGGTGTTTATGACCTCGAAGATTTTGTCAAACCGCACCAATTGGAAGAACGCGTCTATCGGTTCCGCTGCGTCGAGGCCTGGTCCATGGTCATCCCCTGGGTCGGCATTCCGCTGGCCGACGTCATCAAGCGCATGGGCCCGACAGGGAATGCCAAGTACGTAGCCTTTGAAACCCTTAAAGACCCCAAACGGATGCCCGGCCAACGCCGGGCGGTCCTGGAATGGCCCTATCGCGAAGGCCTTCGTATCGATGAGGCCATGAACCCGCTGAGCCTTCTGGTGGTCGGCCTCTACGGAGAGGTCCTGCCCAACCAAAACGGCGCCCCGTTGCGCCTGATGGTGCCGTGGAAATACGGGTTCAAATCGATCAAGTCGATCGTCAAGATGACGTTCCAGGAAAAAGAACCGCCGACGTCGTGGAACATGGCATCGGCCCGCGAATACGGGTTTTATTCCAACGTCAACCCGACGGTGAACCATCCGCGCTGGAGCCAGGCCAAGGAACGGCGCATCGGTGATTTTCTCAAGCGCCCGACCAAGATCTTCAACGGCTACGAACAAGAAGTCGGCCAGATGTACGCGGGCATGGACATGCGGAAAAAATACTGATCCGGTCCTGTTTGCCGACCCAACGCTTCCCTGAACGGCTATAATTCTTTGATGACCCGCGCTAGAGCCATCAAAAAATTCTCCAAGCCTGTTGTTTTCGTCGCCTGCCTGGGGCCGCTGGCGTGGGTCGCCTGGGCCGCCATCTCGAGCGGTTTCGACCCCTCCGGGCCGTTGGGCGCCAACCCCATCGAATACATCAACCGTTACCTCGGCGATTGGGCGATCCGGTTTCTGCTGGCGGCGCTGGCGATTACCCCAATACGCGGTATCACCGGGTGGGCCGGCGCCCAGCGGTTTCGCCGGATGATCGGCCTCTTTGCGTTTTTTTACGTCTGCCTGCACCTCAGCAGTTATATCGGCCTCGATCAGTTCTTCGACTGGGTCGAAATCTGGAAAGACATCACCAAACGCAATTACATCACCGTCGGCATGGTAAATTTCGTATTGCTGGTGCCGCTGGCGGCGACATCGACCAACGCCATGGTCAAGCGCTTGGGCGGCAAACGCTGGGCCCGGCTCCACAAACTGGTCTATGGCACCGGCATCCTGGCGTGTATTCATTTTTATATGATGCGCAAGGGCGTGCAGCTTGAACCGATTATCTATGCCGGCATCTGCGCCGTGCTGTTGGGCTATCGGGTGGTCACGCATCTTAAGAAAAAAGCCCGGATTCCGAAGCCCGCTCAATGAGCCTCGTCCCAGTTGTCGCCGACCCCGGTATCGACGACCAGCGGCACGTCGAGGTGCGCGGCTGATGCCATCACCCCCCTCACCAGTTCGGTGGTCGCGTCCAGTTCCTTTTCCGGCACCTCGAAGATCAGTTCGTCATGCACCTGCAACAGCATGCGGGCCGAAAGCTTGGCGCCGTCCAAGGCATCGGGCAGGCGGATCATGGCGCGCTTGATGATGTCGGCGGCGCCGCCCTGGATCGGCGCGTTGATGGCGGCGCGTTCGCTTAAGCCCCGGAGGTTGGGGTTTTTTTCGTTGATCGACCGGATATGGCACTTGCGCCCGAACAGCGTCGTCACGAAGCCCTGTTTGGCGGCCTGTGCCTTGGTCCGGTCCATGTAATAGCGGATGCCGGGATATTTGTCGAAATAGGCGTCGATGTATTCGCCGGCTTCGGAATTGCCGATGCCCAACTGGCGGGCCAATCCGAACGGCGATATCCCGTAGATGATGCCGAAATTGATGGCCTTCGCCTTCCTCCGGACCATCGGGTTCATGCCGACGAGCGGCACATCGAAGACCTGGGCGGCGGTCATGGCGTGAATGTCCTGGCCGTCATGGAAGGCGTCCTTCAATGCCTTGATGTCGGCGACATGGGCCAACAGCCGCAATTCGATCTGCGAATAATCGGCGCTCAGCAGCTTCATGCCTGCCTCGGCAATAAAGGCCTGTCGGATTTTGCGGCCTTCCTCGGTGCGCACCGGGATGTTCTGCAAATTCGGGTTCGATGACGCCAACCGCCCGGTCGATGCCCCGGTCTGGGAATAGGAGGTATGCACGCGGCCGGTGTCGGGGTTGATCTGCTCCATCAGCGCATCCGAATAGGTGCTTTTCAGCTTCGCCAATTGGCGCCAGTCTAAAACTCTAGCCGGCAGGTCGTGGCCATGATCGATGAGCGCCTCCAGGACATCGGCGCCGGTGCCATAGGCGCCGGTCTTGCCTTTCTTGCCGCCCGGCAGGCCCATTTCATCGAACAGCACCTCGCCCAATTGCTTCGGTGATGCGATGTTGAATTCCCGTCCCGCCAATTTGTGGATTTCAATTTCCAGTTCCGCCAGCCGCTTGCCGAAATCGGCGGACAGGCCTTTCAGTTTTTCACCGTCGACCTTGATGCCTTGGCGCTCCATGGCGCCCAAAACCGGAACCAGGGGCCGTTCCAGGGTTTCATAGACGCTGACCATGTGGTCTTCGACCAGGCGGGGCTTCAAAACCTTGTGCAGCCGGCCGGTGATGTCGGCGTCTTCGGCGGCGTAATCGAGCGCCTCGGCCAACGCCACCATGTCGAAGGTCACCTTGGCCTTGCCGGTGCCGGTGACGTCGGCATACTTGATCGTCTGATGATCCAGGAACCGCGCCGCCAAATCGTCCATGCCGTGGCCGTGCAGGCCGCCGCCGAGCACATAAGACAGCAACATGGTGTCATCGACAGGGGTAATGGCGACGCCGTGGCGGGACAGCACCTTCATGTCGTACTTGATGTTTTGGCCGATCTTCAGGACCGCGGGATTTTCCAGCAACGGCTTCAGCAGCTTGACGGCTTTCTTGAGCGGGATCTGATCGGGCGCATCGCCGCTATTGCCTTGGTCTGGGCTATCTCCGTCACCACCCAAATCCAATAATCCCTGCGCCGCCGGCTGTTTGTGGCCGAGCGGGATATAGCACGCGCGTCCCGGCGTCACCGACAGCGACACGCCGACCAGTTCGGCGCGCAGCGCATCCAGCGATGTGGTTTCGGTATCGACGACGACGACGCCGGCGGTTGTCGCCGCCTCGATCCAGGCTTTGAGGGCTTTTTCGGTCTGTACCAACTCGTACCCGGTTTGGGATTCGGTT
Source organism: Rhodospirillales bacterium (assembly GCA_036011805.1). Classification (GTDB taxonomy): domain Bacteria; phylum Pseudomonadota; class Alphaproteobacteria; order Rhodospirillales; family Casp-alpha2; genus Casp-alpha2. The sequence continues at coordinate 2,875 of DASCOC010000158.1, read as the reverse complement.
TCGGATTCCGGCCTTTCGGCGTCATCGGCGTCATCGATCGGGGCGCTGACCCCGAACTGGGCCTCCGCCGCCCTCAGCAGCGACTTGAAACCATGTTGGGTAAGGAACGGCAGCAAGGTTTCGGCGGTCCGGGGCTGCACCGCGAACGACGTCAGGTCTTCGGTCACCGGCACGTCGTCCATCAGCGTCACCAACTGCCGCGACAGGCGGGCGGCGTCGGCTTCGTCGATCAAATTCTGGCGGCGTTTCGGTTGTTTGATCTCTTCGGCGCGCTCCAACAAGGTATCCAGGTCGCCGTATTCGTTGATCAATTGCGCCGCCGTCTTGACGCCAATGCCGGAAACGCCGGGCACGTTGTCGGACGAATCCCCGGCCAGGGCCTGAACCTCAATGACTTTTTCCGGGCCGACGCCGAATTTTTCCATGACTTCGTCGGGGCCGATGATTTTGTTTTTCATGGCGTCCATCATGACGACGCCGGGGCCGACCAGCTGCATCAGGTCCTTGTCGCTGGAAACGATGGTGACGTCGGCGCCTTGTTCCAGGGCCAGGCGGGTATAGGTGGCGATCAGATCGTCGGCTTCATAGCCGTCCATATCCAGGGCGACGACGTTGAGCGCCTTGGCGGCGTCGCGGACCAGCCCGAATTGCGGGATCAGGTCGTCCGGCGGGGCGCTGCGGTTGGCCTTGTATTCGGCATAGATGTCGTTGCGGAAGGTCTTGCGCGCTTTGTCAAACATGATGGCGATGTGATCGGCATCGGTGTCGTCGATCAGCTTCATCAACATTTTGGTGAACCCGAACACGGCGTTGACCGGGGTGCCGTCCGGGCTGGTCATATCCGCCTTGATGCCGTAGTAGGCGCGGAAAATAAATCCCGAGCCGTCGATCAGAAAAACATGTTCCGGCTTCTTGCTCACTGGAATGGAATCCCCCGTTTGGTTTTATTCATGCTTTTTCCTAACTTACCGCAATGGGGAGGAGAGTCGAGCCGCCGATCAGGGGGTTATCCACCGGTCGTCGCACCGTCGTCCAAAAGCCGTCCCATTGTCGTCCGCCAGTCGTCCCAGTGTCGTCGGAAAGTCGTCCTGGTGTCGTCCGGTTGTCGTCCCGATGTCGTCCGGAAGTCGTCATTTTTAGCCGCCATTTTATCCCTAAGCCTTTGATTTAGGACGATTGATGACCGAATTAGCGGCTGAAATGTCGTCATTTGTCGTCACAGAGGTGTCATGGCCGCCCTGGGTCGGCGTATGCCCGGCGATACGGGCCTGAATTTCGACGCAGCGCGCCGCGGCGTGGAAGTTGTGTTCGCAGACGGCGCGCTGATAGACGGCTTCGAGCTTGCCCAGCAAAACTCCGGCGTCGAGGCAGTAGGCGCTGGCAAGGCCTGAGCGGATTTCGGCGACGCGGGCCTGAATGCGGGGCTGGCGCATCAGCCGATAGCCTTGGTTGCGCGCCCATTCATAGGCGTACCCAGCCTTGGAGGCGGCATCGGCGGCGTTGCCGAGCAGCACGAAATGCTGGCAGAACGCCTCGTGGCGGGAGCGCAGGGGTTTGTTTTGATCCGGCACGGCGGCGGGCGGCGTCGCGATAGGGGGATCGTCTCGTGGCATCATTATAATTCCTATTTTAAAATCAATAGGGAATAATATCGTATTTGGGCCGGATTGTCAAGAACATTGATCGAACATATGCCGGGATAAGCATTAATTTATTGAAGGATGGCCACGATGCTCCCCTTCGCCGCCGCCTCTCCGATATGTCCGCTTTCGGGGAGTAAGCGGACATAAATCAGGGTGTGGTGACGAGTCCGCTAATAGCCAATAGCGGATATTGGGGACCGGCACGAAACGTCAAATGCGGCAAAGACACCAGTCGCCATGGCCATGCCTACCTACCCCGACCAGCGCCGCGAGTATGATGCATCGTTAATGATGCTTGTGATTGTGTCTCGCGCACGGGCAACTTCCCGAACTCATGTCGATGACTTTACCCTGGTAGTGGTTTTTCGTGCCGCGAATGCTGAATAGGCTCACTTGTTGCTCTATCTTGTCGGAACCACAGCCGGGGCAGGGGTCCTTTTCGTCCGCCTTTTCCAGGTCAGTACGCACCAGGGCTTCGAATTTTTCCCCACACGATTGGCAAACATAATCAAAAAAAGGCATTGGCTTCTCCTGCCCTTGTCCCCCGGTCCGGATTGACCGGGGGCAATGGGGGCGGTGTTACATGGGGATGACGGTTATTTGATCGATCGGCCATTTGGAAAGAATTTCCACGCCATCCTTGGTGACATGGATGACTTCTTCGAGGCGGACACCCTGACCCAGTCCGTCGCCTTCCTGGGTTTCGATGGCGAAGCACATGTCTTCTTCGATGACCATTGGATGGTCCATCGAACAACCGCGCCATACCAATGGCGGTTCGTATAACGTCAGCCCGATGCCGTGGGCCCAGTTGTTGCCCGCCGTCTGATCCTCGGAAACAACGCCGATATCACCCCAGACGTCCGGACCTTTCGGCCATTTCTCGCAGATTTCCTGGCTGGTGACGCCGGGTTTGATGATGCTGATGGCATCGTACAGCCATTCATAGGCACGTTTGTAAGCGGCCACCGTTTCCTTGGCCGGCTCACCCATGGAGAAGGTTCGGTAATAACAGGTTTTGTAGCCCATCCACGAGGTGTTGTAGACATCCATATAGACGCTATCGCCCGGCTCGATGCGACGCCCCGTCCAGTGACGTAGGTTCGGCCATGTGTAGGGGCCCGACGTGCAGAAGACGCCGGAATGGACCTCGCCGCCGTTGGCGTAACAAGCCTTGAAGACTTCACCGAGGATTTCATTTTCGGTGACGCCGGGGCGTGTCGTTTGCATCA
>DASCOC010000157.1:0-36088 GCA_036011805.1 Rhodospirillales bacterium | reverse complement strand
GTCCATGAGCATGGACTTTCCGCGCCCGACGCCCCCCCACATGTAAATGCCCTTGGGCGTCGGCATCTTGTCGCCGCCGAGTTTGAGCCGCGCTTTCCAGCCGGTCCTGCCCATTTGCGGCGTGTATTCCGTTAACCGTCGGTGCAGATTCTGCAAACGGTCCATGGCCTGGGCTTGAGACGGATCGGGCTGGATGGAACCGTCCTCCAGAAGCGCGTGGTAGGCTTGTTCGGGATCGGGCAATGAATGTTGGTCCATGGGCGGGATTACCGGAAAATCAGGAAGCCGTCTGGGCCTGGCCAGGATTGGAGGCGGTTGGCGCCATGGCCATTTCCATTTCACGGCGCACGTTGAAGGCGACCGAGTTTCTGGCCCCGGCCTCCTCTATGTCTGACCATTGAACCACCGCGCCCTTTTTGACCGGCGTCTTGAGGGTCAGGCCATGGGCTAATCCGATGGGAACGGCGCCGATGGTGAGCGAGTCTCCTGCCACCATCAACCGCCCCCAGACCGTGTAACCGCCTTCGCCGTCCAGAACCTCCCCGGCGGCAAGATTGCGCTTGGCCGTGGCCACCACATCGGCGACGAAGTCGCGGGCGGTGCCGGTTGCCTCATTCTTGATCGCCGCCGTGGCGACGCTGATTCCCAGTTCCAGTCCAATCAGATGATACGGCCGCCACAGCGCCGAATACCTGCCGCTGGCATCGGTGATCAGGCCGTAATCGGCAAAGCAGCGCTCGACATAGTCGCTGGGCGCCTCAAACGTTACGTATACGCCCCAGCGCAAGTCGCCGGTCAGGTCCTTGCCATCGCGCCCACGGCTGGAGATGACCTCCACCTGCCCCTTGTGGTGCAGCGTGCCGCCGTCGGTCTCGGGGATCAAGGTAGCGGCAATCTTATCGGCGGGGCACGGCGGAAAGGTCAGGCCGCCGGGCGCCGGGGTCAGGCCGGTGGCGTTGGCGACGGCGGCCATCTCAATCCCCGACTTGGTGCCGTCTATGAACGAAGTGAACATTTTTGGGTTCATGCCGCTTTTTTCTGCATGCTCAGGCGTAATATTCCCATAGTAGTAGTCCCACACATTATCGGGTGTGATGGCATGGAATTCCGGCATGTATAAGGTGCCTTTTCCAGCCGCCACCACCTCGAACCCGGATGCGCGCGCCCAATCTACCTGTTCGCAGATCAGCGCCGGTTGATCGCCGTAGGCCATGGAATAGACGATCCCCGCCTGGCGGGCCTTTTCGGCCAGCCATGGGCCCGCCAGGACGTCGGCTTCGACGTTGACCATGATGATATGGCGGCCGCGCTCAATAGCGGCTAAGGCGTGGCGGATGCCGGCATCGGGGTCGCCCGTCGCCTCGATGACCACCTCCAGGCCGCCGGCGTTGATCAGAAGATCGGCGTCATCGGTCAGGAAGGTGGCGCCGCTGGCTAAGGCCTTGGCCGGCGAGGTGGCGCTGGTTTGCTCATCCGGCCAACCGGTGGCCTGCATGGCGGCGCGGGCGCGCTCCACCGACAGGTCGGCAATGCCGAGAATGTGAACCCCCGGCATATGACGGGCCTGGGCCAGGAACATGGAGCCGAACTTGCCGGCGCCGATCAAGCCAACGCGAATCGGCTGGTATTCTTCGGCTCGGGCCAAAAGCATTTGGTGAAGGTTCATGAAGTCCGCTCAAGGTCTCAGTGTGCCGGAGCTTTTTATATATTCGCGCCGGGTGAGATTAGCACCATATGAAACCAGCGGGAAAGGCCGTAGCGGTTTTCCACTGCTCTGCCGCCGCCGTCAAGAGCGTGGACTTGTTCGTTCAATCGGCAACGCTGCCAGTTTCCATTCAGGGAAACCGTCTTCCAGGCGCCGCGCGGCAAAGCCCTTGTCCCTGAGCTTGGTGACTGCCTCGAAGGCGAGCAGGCAATACGGGCCGCGGCAATAAGCGATGACTTCGCCGTCCGTAGGCAGACGCTCCAATTCCTGATCAAGACGGTCGATAGGGATGTTGATTGCGTTAGGAAGATGCCCGGCGGCAAATTCCTCGGCCGGGCGCACGTCGATCACGGTGATCAGGCCGTCCTTCATCCGAGCGGAAAGTTCTTTCTGGGAAATCGGTTCCAGGGAATCCCGCGACAATAGGAAACCTTCAACCAATCGGCCCATTTCAGCGAAATTCTTTTCCGCAGTTTGTCTCAGGGCGATCATCAGCGACAACACGTCTTCGCCGGCGATGGCGTAAAAAACGTGCCGGTCCTGTTTGCGCGCCGTGACTAGTCCGGCCCGGCGCAGGTGTTGCAGGTGCTGCGAGGTGTTGGCTACCGATAGCCCGGCGAGGGAGGCGAGCGTCTCGACGCTACGTTCCTTTTGCGCCAGGAATTCCAACAGCTCCAGCCGGTTTCCGTTGGCCATCGCCTTTCCGACATCGGCCAAGCGGGCGAAAAGCTGTTGTTTGAGAGTCTCTGTCGTCATGTTGTAAGGACTATACAGCCTTATATTCAATTAATCAATTGAATAATTTATGAAGGAGTGTTATGTTTTTAGACTACGGCATTCAGGAACATCCGAAGGCGTGACCCCGATAGATGAGAGACCTTGGGAGAGACCATGACCGACTTCATATCCAGCAACGAAACCATCATCCGGCTGAGCTTCTTTTTCGGCGTGTTCGGGGTGATGGCAATTTGGGAGGTGATGTCCCCCCGGCGGCCGTTAACGCAATCGAAGGCGGTGCGCTGGTATTCCAACTTAGGCATCGTCGCCTTGAACACGATTCTTGCCCGCATCGTCTTCCCGGTGGCGCCAATTGTCGTCGCCATGGTGGTGACCGAGCGCGGCTGGGGATTGTTGCCGATGCTGGAATTGCCGCGCTGGGCGGCCATTGCCGCCGCCGTGGTTATTCTCGATTTCGCCATTTATCTGCAGCACGTCATGGTGCACGCGGTGCCGGTGTTGTGGCGGCTGCATCGGATGCACCACGCCGACCTGGATTTCGACGTCACCACCGGGGCCAGGTTTCATCCCGTCGAAATACTCCTGTCGATGGCGATCAAGATGGCGGTGATCATCCTGAACGGCGCGCCGGCGGTGGCGGTGTTGATATTCGAAATCGTGCTCAACGCCACCGCCATGTTCAATCATTCCAACGTCAACCTGCCTTTGGGCCTGGATCGGGTGTTGCGCTTGGTCGTGGTGACGCCTGACATGCACCGCGTCCATCATTCGGAATTTCCGCATGAAACCAATTCCAACTTCGGCTTCAACCTGCCTTGGTGGGACCGGCTGTTCGGCACCTACCTGGACCAACCGGAAAAGGGCCACCAAGACATGACCATCGGCATCGATATGTTCCGGAGCCCAAGTGAACTTCATCTTCACAAGATGCTGGCGCAGCCCTTCACCGGCGAATTGGGGGAATACACCATCAACCGCCGCGATTGGGACAAGTAACCATGGAAACCGGTGGCACTGACGCCATGACCATCGCCGCGACAACCACCGCCGCCCGCAAAGGCAAAACGCCGTTCAGGAAAAAGGCGTTGCCGGCCAGCAAGCAACGTTCGCTGGCCGGGCGCTACGCCTTAAGCGTGCGGGTGTTGAGCCTGGCGGCGTTTTCGTTGGCCTTCCTGGGCTGGATCAACGAGACCTGGCTGTTCCTGTGGGACAACCCGATCTGGCTCAACCGCTACACCGAGTACGCGATTATCCTGGTCTTCGGGGTGTGGCGCATCCGCGCCGAACACAACCCCTACACCCGCAACCGGTTGATCGTGCTGGTCTCGGTGGTCACCGTGCTGTGGTGGCTGGCGCCGTGGCTGTTTCCGTTTTTCGAACCCTATATCGGCTACCTGGGAACCCAACCGGCGTTCCCGTCCCCGCACACGCCGGGCACGCTGACCTTCTTCCTGGTGCTGGCGGCGGTGGCGTTGTTCGGGCGCCGTGTCATCTGCGGTTGGGGCTGCCCCTGCGTCGGCATCCGCGAGACCGTCGGCTTCCCCTTCCGCCACGTCACGCCGCGCGGACGCCTGGCCTGGGGGCTGCGGTATTCAAAGTGGATTTTCTTCGCCCTCTATGTGGCGGCGTTCGCCGTCCTCCTGTTTCCGCCCAATGCGTGGTCGGCGAAATACATCGGGTTCTTCGCCCTGTTGATCGCGCTGACGTATTTCGCCTCGATGCTGCTATCGCCAGTGATCGGCAACCGGGGCTATTGCCGGTATCTCTGCCCGTACGGCGCCACCTTCGGTCTGTTGAACAAGGCCGGCCTTTATCACATCGATTTCGACGCCGACACCTGCAACGACTGCGGCGTCTGCACCCAGGTTTGCGACATGGGCATCCCGGTGCTGGAGTTGGGCCGCCAAAAGGGCAAGATCGATGTCGCCGACTGCATGGGCTGCGGACGGTGCGTGACCGAGTGCACCAAGAACAGCCTCGCCTTCCATGACGTGCGCAACGTTTTGCGGCCGTCGTACGTGCCCGACTATGCCGGGCTGCGGGCATGGGCGACGGGGGAAAATCCCGCCACCCGATGGCACGCCGGGATTCTCACCGGCCTGTTGGTTGTCGCGCTGGCCGGGTCGTGGTGGTTTTCCAAGGCGGTCGGCGGCGCGGGTGAACTTCCCACCGATCTGATTACGGCAAGCCTTTGTCTGGTTCACTGAAAACCGCCGCCTTTTTTATTGCCGTTCTGGCCTTTTCAGGCGGCGTGCTCGCCGGCATGAAGCCGGACGCCGGGGGAGTCGGCCTCTACGGCGATGAATGGCGCCCCGACGCGGTGCACGAATACTGGGATCCGGGGGCCTACCACGCGCCGGAAAAGGAATTGGTGGAAGGACGCTTCAGCGGAGCGGAATGCGTCGAATGCCACGAGGGCGTCACCCCCGGCATTGTCAACGACTGGCGCGCCAGCCGCCACGCCGCGCCGGCGTCCGGCGCCAAGGCCGTCACCTGCGCCGCCTGTCACGGCGACGACCATCAGGCGTTGACGTTTCCGACCCCGGACACCTGTGGGAGTTGTCATGCCGAACAGCACACTCAATTCCTGGCCGAACGGCGCTATGGCTTTCCTTCCCACGCCCTGGCCATGGAACGGGCGGTGGATTCAAAACATTTCGCCGACAAGCCCAAGGCCGAGGTCCAGGCCTGCCTACAATGCCATTCGGTCGCCACCAAATGCGATTCGTGCCACACCCGTCACCGTTTCGCCGCCGCCGAGGCTAGGCGCCCGGAAGCCTGCCTGACGTGTCATTCGGGGCCGCCCCATCCCGATGACAAAACCTATTTCGCCTCCGCCCACGGCAAGAAATACCTCGCCGAAGGCGCGAAATGGGACTGGTCCAAGCCGCTGGTCAAGGGCAACTACGAGGTTCCCACCTGCGCCTATTGCCACATGCGGGACGGCGCCCATCAGGTCGCCGACAAGGCGATCTGGAAATTCGGCATCCGCGAGGTCAATCCCCTGACCGCCGAGAACGAGGTCAAGCGGAAACGCTGGATTGCCGTGTGCGAAGACTGCCACGAGCCGTCCCTGGCCGAAGGCTGGATGCGTGATCTCGACGGCGAGCGCAAGCAGGCATGGGGGCTGCTGTACGATGCGGAACGTGAGCTCAAATCGCTGCGTAGCCGCGGCCTTCTTTACCCCAAGGCCGGCGAGCGGCCGCCCTATCCCGCCGATTGGCTGGACTCGGTGTGGCCGCTTGAACGCATCGGGTTCTACGAGGGCCAGGCGTCGGCGTTTTACAACGTTTCCGGCATCGAGCGCGATTATTTCGAGATGTGGTACTTCGACAATCTCGGCGCCTACAAGGGCGCCGCCCACGGGGCGAAAGGCTTCGTCCGCAAGGGGCATGACCGCCTGCAACGGGCGTTAAGGGATATCCGCGAAAAGGCCGGTGAACTCAAGGCCCTCGGCGACGCCGAGGCGCGCGCTGGAAAGCGGTTCGATCCGCGCTCTCTATGGCTGAAAGGCGATTACACGGACCATAACCGGGAGCGCAATTGATGTGGAAAACGGTGTTTCTGGGTTTGTTCCTGACCTTCGCTGCTCCGGTCTTGGCGGATGAATTGCCACCGGGCATCTTCGGCAACCAGTCGTGCGTCGACTGTCACGGGAAAGAGACTCCGGAACCGGTTTCAGAATGGCGCGACAGCGCCCATGCCCCCTCCGCCGCGGATTGTGTCGCCTGTCACGGCGACCGGCACGACGGGGCGGCGGCGCGGGCGCGTCGGAACGATGCCTGCACCGGCTGCCACGGCGGTTCGGACGGCTCCGTGGCGCGCAGCTATGTGACCTCGAAACACGGCGTCATCGCCGCCATCGAAGGGGATCAATGGGATTGGTCGCGGCCGCTGGAGGCGGCAAATTACCGGGCGCCGACCTGCGCCTATTGTCACCTCTATGATGGCCGCCACGATGTCGGCCGCGCCGTTGCCCCGTGGGCTCCCTGGCGCAAGGGTGATCCGGCGAAGATTGAAAACGCCAGGGAAAATGCCGAGGAACCCTGCCGGGATTGTCATTCGCCGCGTTACGTGGGGACGCTGTTCGCCGCCGGTGAGCGCGGCATGGACATCGGGCGGCGGAAAATGCGCGAGGCAAAGGCTCTCCTAAACGGGGTGGCTGACCCCGATACCGTGAAGGAACTCCGCGGACTGATGAAAACGATGGAAACCAAATCCCTGAAAAGCCTCTGGCACGGCACCGTCCATCATTCGCCGGACTACCAGTGGTGGTTCGGACAGGCGGCGCTGGACGGCGATCTTGTGCGGATCAAGGCGGCCGTCTCACGGCTGCAACGAAAGCGAACCCTGTCCGGCGGCGGGGCGCCGGCGCCCTAATCGTCGGAATTGAATTCCGCCATCAGCCGCGCCACCTCGATGGCCTCGGCCTCGCCGGTGGCGTTGAGGCCCTTGATGGCGCCTTTTACGTCTTCGGCGGAACGGTTCTGGCTCAGCTTGAATTTTCCTTCCAGCCGGTCGATCGGCATTTCGAAGCAGACGATGCCCTTAAGCTTGCTGCCGACATAATCGTCCGGCAACAGGTCCATGGACCAGTTGTCGGTGGCATCGCTTTCGAAAAAATCGACCATGTCCGCCTGTCCCTGGCGGACCGCTTCGGGATCGTCTATCACCACGGGCTTCCCATAGGCATGGACGGTGACGTAGTTCCAGGTCGGCACATTTTTCTTCGCCTCGTACCAATTGGGCGAGATATAGGCGTGCGGCCCCCAGAACACCACCAGCGCCTCGGTCTTGCCGTCGAACCCCTGCCACTGGCCGTTGGCCTTGGCCAAATGGCCCTGCAAACGCCCATGTTCTCCGCCGTCGTCAAGCAGCAGCGGGATGTGGCTGGCATATGGAACGCCGCCCAAAGACGTTACCAGCAACGCGAAACTCTGTTCGCGCATGAAATCGTTCAGGACTTTCGGGTCGTCGATGTCGAAATGCCGGGGCCGGTACATGGGTTTGTTCTCCATTGTGAGGATCACCGGTGCGGCTTATATCATAGGCAGGAAATTTTTAAACCAATTCGGGAGGTATCCATGGACGAAGAAATTTTCAACATGCAAATCCGTAAGTTTCTCAAGAACGTCGGCGTCACCTCGCAGCGGGAGATCGAAGGCGCCGTGCGCGCCGGCCTTGAAGACGGAACCCTGAAAGGGGAAGAAACCATTCGGGCCAAGGTTACCCTGAGCATCGAGACGCTTGGCCTCAGCGCCGATATCGAGGGGGAAATAGACCTCGCCTAAATCACCAGGTTTTACCTGCGCTTGATCAATTCTATCTTGATGTCGCCGATCGCCTTGCCGGGGTTCAGGCTCTTGGGGCACGTACTGGTGCAATTCATGATCGTATGACAACGGAACACTTTGAACGGGTCGTCCAGGGCGTCGAGGCGCTTACCCGCGGCCTCGTCGCGGCTGTCGGAAATCCAGCGGTAGGATTGCAACAAAATCGCCGCACCCAGATAGCGATCGCCGTTCCACCAGTAGCTGGGGCAGCTGGTCTGGCAGCAGAAACACAAAATGCATTCCCACAGGCCGTCCAATTTCTCGCGTTCCTCGGGGCTTTGCAGCCGTTCGCCCGGTGGCGGCGGGGTGTCGGACTGCAGCCAAGGCTCGATGGAGGTGTATTGGGCGTAGGGTACGCTGAGGTCGGGAACCAGATCCTTAATCACCGGTAAGTGTGGCAGGGGGTAGATTTTGACATCGCTCTTAATGTCGTCGATGGGTTTGGTGCAAGCCAGCGTATTGGTGCCGTCAATGTTGAAGGCGCACGACCCACAGACTCCTTCCCGGCACGAACGGCGGAAGGTCAGGGACGAATCGATTTCGTCCTTAATTTTGAGCAATGCGTCCAAAACCATTGGCCCGCATGTATCCAAGTCGACTTCAAAGGTATCCAGGCTAGGGTTTTCTTCGAGGTCCGGGTTCCAGCGGTAGACCTTGAAATTTTTGACCCGCGTGGCGCCGGCGGGGGCCGGGAAGGTCTTGCCCTTGGTGACCTTGGAATTGGCCGGCAGCATAAATTCAACCATCGGAGCTTCCCTAATAGACCCTGGCTTTGGGCACGATGTAGTCGACCTCGTCGGTCAGGGTCCAGGTATGGACCGGCCGGTAGGTCAGCGTCACCTTGCCGTTATCGGCAATCCAAGCCAACGTGTGTTTCATCCAGTTTTCGTCATCGCGGTCGGGGTAGTCTTCATGGGCGTGGGCGCCGCGGCTTTCCTTGCGGGCCTCGGCCGAATGCATGGTCGCTAGTGAACAGGCCATCAGGTTTTCCAATTCCAGGGCTTCGACAAGGTCCGAATTCCATATCATGGAACGGTCCGCAAGCTGGATGTCGGCGATGGAGCCCGATATCCGGTCTATTTTTTGGACTCCTTCGGCGAGGACATCGGATGTCCTGAAGACGGCGGCGTTTTCCTGCATGGCGCGTTGCATGGTCAGCCTGATCTCACTGGTTTTAGTGCCGCCGTCAGCAAAGCGGAGCCTGTCCAAGCGGTCAATGGCGCGATCGGCGCTGTCGGCGGCGAGCGGTTGCAGGGGCGTCCCGGGTTCTAGCAGTTCGGCGGCTTTGTCCGCGGCGGCGCGGCCGAACACCACCAGGTCCAACAGGGAATTGGTGCCGAGCCGGTTGGCGCCGTGGACAGACGTACAGGCGCATTCGCCGATCGCCATCAGGCCTGGTGCGACGGCATCCGGGTCGTCATCCGTCGGCCGCAGGACCTGGCCGTAAAAATTGGTCGGGATTCCACCCATGTTGTAATGCACCGTCGGCAGTACCGGGATCGGCTGCTTGGAGGCGTCGACGCCGGAGAAAATTTTTGCCGATTCGGTGATTCCCGGCAGACGCTGTTGAAGAAGATCTTCGCCCAGGTGTTCCAGATGCAGGAATATGTGGTCCTCATCGTCGCCGACCCCCCGGCCCTCGCGGATTTCGATGGTCATGGCGCGGCTGACGACATCGCGGCTGGCCAAATCCTTGGCCGTCGGTGCGTAGCGTTCCATGAACCGTTCGCCCTTGGTATTGGTCAGATAACCGCCTTCGCCGCGTGCGCCTTCGGTAATCAGGCACCCTGAACCGTAGATACCGGTCGGGTGGAACTGGACGAATTCGTGGTCCTGTAGCGGAAGCCCGGCCCGCGCGATCATGCCGTTGCCGTCGCCCGTGCAGGTGTGGGCCGAGGTGCAGGAAAAATAGGACCGCCCATAGCCGCCGGTTGCCAGCACCACCAGGTGGGCGTGAAAACGGTGAATGCTGCCGTCGTCAAGGTTCCAGGCGACGATGCCCTGGCAAACGCCGTCGGCGCTCATGATCAGGTCGATGACAAAATATTCGATAAAGAATTCGGCGTTCTGTTTCAGGCTTTGCTGGTAAAGGGTGTGCAGCATGGCGTGGCCGGTCCGGTCGGCGGCGGCACACGCCCGCTGTACCGGGGCCTCGCCGTAATTACGCATGTGGCCACCGAAGGGGCGCTGATAAATTTTACCCTCGGGCGTGCGCGAAAACGGCACCCCGTAGTGTTCCAGCTCATACACCGCCGGCACCGCCTCGCGGCACATGTATTCAATAGCATCCTGATCGCCCAGCCAGTCCGCGCCCTTGACCGTGTCGTACATGTGCCAGCGCCAGTCATCCTCGGCCATGTTGCCGAGCGCCGCGCTGATGCCGCCCTGGGCAGCGACGGTATGGGACCGCGTCGGAAAGACTTTGGTGACACAGGCCGTTTTTAGCCCGGCGCTCGCCATGCCCATGGTCGCGCGCAAGCCCGCGCCGCCGGCGCCGACGACGATGACGTCGTATTTATGATCAGTGATCGGGTAAGTCTGGGGCATTTCGCATCAGCCCTCTAAGGTCAGTTTTGCAACGGAGAAAATCGTGAAAACGGCGAGGAAAAAGGCGCCCAATTTGACCGCGATCAGGGCCGTGAAGTGGGCCACTTCATGATGAATGTAATCCTCGATGATGACTTGCAGGGCGAGCTGGCCATGGTGATAGACGGCAATGATCAGCAGGATCAGAAGCACAGGGTTGCCGTCCGCGCCGGCCCATTTGACGAAGGTGGCGTGATCGGCGTCGACCATGGAAATGGCTGACACAACGAACCACAGGATCAACGGCACCAAGGCGATGGCAGTCATTCGTTCCGCCCACCAATGGCCGCTGCCGCCTTCCGTGGATAGGCCGCGGTCCCGAACCTTGCTGAGGGTTGAGCGAAATTCCATTACAAGGCTCCCGCTACCCAATAGCCGGCAAGGAAGGTGAGGACCGTCATCACCCCGGTGAAAATGACCACTGCCAAACCCGAAGCGTTAAGGTTGTTCATCTCGTAACCCCAGCCGATGTCCCAGGCCAGGTGGCGGACGCCGTTGGCCAGATGGTAATACAGCGCTGCGGTCAGCCCCAATAACACCAAACGCCCGAACCATGAGCCAAGGAACCATTGCGCCCGGGCAAAAGCCTCGGGGCCGTAGGTGGCCGACGATATCCAATAAGTCATCAACAGCGCCCCGGCCCAAAGCCCAACACCGGTGATCCGGTGCATGATCGATAGGAAGGAGGTGAGCTGAGGCCGATAGACCTGAAGATGCGGTGAGAGCGGACGATTGCCGGATGCCATGGAAAGAACCTCTCAGATTAAGCGGACAAACGCTTTGGACGGCGTTCCCGCGTCAATAAATTGGTAAACGGACGACAGGGTCAAGTCAACGCTGTCAAGTCAACGCTCACGGGCCTCATGAATAACAGATCAGGGCAGCGTCGCCCGCATGGCTGGAGGACGGCCCAAGATCATTGCCGGCCCGAGGCGGGGTTTCGGCCCCGCCGGTTGATTATTATTCTAAGATGTTGGTTTTACTGTATGTTTATTTAGGCTGTGAATAGTCGTGTGGATAACTTGTGGGCCAATTGTGAAAGATTAAGGCAGTTATGCACAGAATAGTCGTTTTAGGGTCCTGTTTTTAATTGAAAATTTCATTCGATATTTCCATCATTCACCTTGTACGCGAAAGCGTTGCCGCGACGAATTCTTGACGTTGTGTTTGCCGGTCCTTCGGGTTCGGTGACGGGCTGAAAAGGAGGCGTTGCCCCGAAGCGGCATGGAGGCCTTGCCTTCAAGGCGCCGAAGGGATGCATCCGGAAAAGCATCACGTGGTTTTCCGCGGTTGTGGATTCAGGTGCAGGCAAGGGTCTCGTTGATCGCGAGACGGACTTTTCGCGGGATGGCCGCTCTCCCTGGTGGGTGCTGGCGGTCCCGTGAAGCAAAGGGTCCGTTGCGCGTGAGGGGTCTTTGTTATCGGCGGTTCGCTGAAGGGGGGGGCGCGGCGACGAAAACTCCTGGAATCGAACCTCGCTACCCGTCCGAGGGCTAATCTCTGCCCAGGGTGTGTCCTTTTGAGGGGTGGCGGAACGATTTGGCCGTTTTTACGTACGTGGAGCCTGGCCGGCTCCGAGAGGTGTCAGGAGCGTTGTTTCGGCGGCGCGTTATTGAGGTTTCCCAGGACCTCAGTACCTGACACCTCTTTCTTTATCAGAGCATTTTTACACTGACAACTATATTTTGGGGTTTGGTGCAAAAACTCAGCCTAGATAGCGTGATGAAAGGACTCAATTGAATCTATACTGAGTCTTTACTGGATTCGCCCCGGCTTCGCCGCCCAGGTCCGCCGCTAACAACGGCTGGGGTTATTCCCCGTCCATTTCCATTTCGCTGATGGCATCGGCCAGGGCGACCAGGCGCTGGGCGTTCAGCACGTGTAGGTTTTCGATCAGTTGGCCCTCGACGACGACGACGCCTTTGCCCTCGCTGGCGGCTTCGCCATGGGCGGCGATGATCTTCTTCGACCATTCGATGGTCTCGGCCGGCGGTGCGAATGCCTTATTGGCGGCGTCGATGGTCTTGGGGTGGATCAGGGTCTTGCCGTCGAAACCCAGTTCGGCCCCCTGGATGCAGGAAAGCCGGAAGCCCTCGTCGTCTTGGAGGTTCAGATGCACGCCGTCGAGAATGGCAATCCCGGCGGCCCTGGCCGCCAGCATGCACAGCCCCAGCGAGGTTATGAACGGCAACCGGTCCGGGGTGTGGGCGCATTGCAGGTCCTTGGCGAGGTCGGATGTGCCCATGACCAAGGCGCCGACGCGGGGACTGGCATGAGAAATTTCCTCGGCATGCAGCATGCCCAACGGCGTTTCCATCATACACCAGACGGCCAGGTCATCGGGCGCGCCGGCAGTTGCCATGATCTCTTCCGCCTGATGAATGATGCTTTCACTTTCCACCTTCGGCAATAAGATGGCGTCGGCGCCCATGGTCGCGGCAGCGACCAGGTCGTCATGCCCCCAGGAGGTATCCAGGGCGTTGACGCGAACGATCAACTCACGCTTGCCGTAGCCGCCTTCCTTGATGGCGTCACGGATTTGATCGCGCGCCGTTTCCTTGGCGTCCGGCGCGACGGCGTCCTCCAGGTCCAGGATCAGGCCATCGGCGGCAAGGGTTCGGCCTTTCTCCAGGGCCCGGGCGTTGGACCCTGGCATGTAAAGGATGGATCGTCGTGGCCTGGTATTTTTCATTATTTCTGTTACCTGCTCAGTGTTTCGAAAGGTTCATCAATGTATGGGCGCTGGAAATTATCAGTCCAATGGGGTTTGAGGCAAGGGCAGTGGAAAGACGCCCGGGAAATCGGCGCGACAAAAAGGCCATGAAAATTAGCTGACATATCATTTGAAGATTAATGACGTGGGTAGCGGGAACCAAAATGTGTAAATATTAAACAGTTGGAAAAAAATCATTTCCATCCATATGCCATATGGCTTGGTACATTTTGATATTGTATACTTTGTTTTGTAATATAATGAATGGTTGCGCTGGGGGCCGATAGGGCTGTGACAATGTCTTCGCAGAAGAAGGTGTTGGTTATGGTCGTAGCGCTAGGATCTTAGGGTAGGGTGTTGGACGGGTATGTGGAATTCATATCTTAAGAACGTGCGGGTCCTGGTCGTCGATGACCAGGATTTCATCCGTTCCCTGTTACGCCATATCCTTGGCGTGCTGGGATGCACCCATATTACCGATTCCGCCGATGGCGAATCGGCCTGGCAAATTATCCGCGACAGCCCGCCCGACCTGCTGATTGTCGATTGGGAAATGGAACCCATGGACGGCATCGAACTGGTCGGCAAAGTGCGGTCCGATCCCACCAGCCCGGACAAGTTCATGCCGGTCATCATGATTACGGCGCATTCCGAACGGCCCCGGATCATTGCCGCCCGGGATGCCGGCGTCAACGAATTCGTGATGAAGCCGGTGTCCGCGAAAACCCTGTTCAGCCGCCTCAATGCGGTGATCGAACACCCCCGGCGTTTCGTCCGGGCCGGCGAATATTTTGGCCCGGACCGCCGCCGTAAGCGCGTGTTCGTCGATTTCGAGCGCCGCGACGGCAAGAAGAAAGAAGAAGTCGTCGATGCGGCGGACGTCAACAAGCAGATGAACCAGGACGAAATCAACGAGATGCTGAATCCCGACGCCGAGGACAGCGAAGCGGCGCAAGCCGAAGCCGCCGGCGCCGACGTCAAAACCTCTTAGTTTTTTTAACCGCAAATTCGTCGTCGCAAATGAGTCCATTTGCTCGGGATTTGCTTTTTTTTAATCGCAAATTCGTCGTCGCGGATGTAACCATCCGCTCGGGATTTGCTTTTATTTTACCCGCAAATTCGTCGTCGCAAATGAGTCCATTTGCTCGGGATTTGCTTTTATTTTATCCGCAAATTCGTCGTCGCAAATGAGTCCATTTGCTCGGGATTTGCTTTAAGCCGCTTTCTCCATATAAGACCGCACCAATTCCTCGGCGATCTGCACCGTATTCAACGCCGCCCCCTTGCGCAGGTTATCGGCGACGACCCAGAAATTGAGGCCGTTATCGATGGTCGCGTCCATGCGGATACGGCTGACGTAAACGGCGTCTTCGCCGGCGCATTCCGTCGGGGTGACATAGCCTTGGTCGGCGCGGTGATCGACCACGACAATCCCCGGCGCCGATTTCAGCGCATCGCGGATGTCGTCTTCGTTGACGTCGCCGTCGAATTCGACGTTGACCGCCTCGGCATGGCCGATGAACACCGGCACCCGGACGCAGGTCGCCGTCAGCTTGATTTCCGGGTCCAGGATCTTCTTCGTTTCGGCCATCATCTTCCATTCTTCCTTGGTCGAGCCATCGTCCATGAAGATATCGATATGGGGAATGACGTTAAACGCGATCTGCTTGGAGAAGTTTTCCTGAAAATTGACCGACGGCTGGTTCATGTAGATGCCGCGGGTCTGGTTGAACAGCTCATCCATGGGCGCCTTGCCGCCGCCGGAAACGGATTGGTAGGTCGAGACCACGACGCGGTTGATCGGCATCAGGTCGTGCAACGGCTTCAACGCCGTCACCAGTTGGATGGTCGAACAGTTGGGATTGGCGATGATGCCCTTGTTGCGATAGCCGGCGATGGCGTCGGGGTTGACCTCGGGCACCACCAGGGGCACGTCCGGGTCCATGCGGAACTGCGACGTGTTGTCGATGACGATGGCGCCGGCGGCCGCCGCGCGCGGGCTGTGTTCGGCCGAAACCTTGGCGCCCGGCGACGACAGCACGATATCGGTGCCCTCGAAATCATAATCGGCAAGGTTCTGCACCTTGAGCGTCTTATCGTTGCCGTAGGAAACCTCGGCGCCGATGGAGCGCGATGACGCCAGCGCAACGATGGTATCGGCCGGGAATTGGCGCTCTTCCATGATCGCGAGCACCTCACGGCCGACATTTCCGGTGGCGCCGACGACGGCGACTTTGTAACCCATAACTTTTACTCCAATAAATGCCCCGGCCCGACAGCCGGGGAGCACCGTTTACCCCTGTTTGGCGGCCTTTTCAAGCCGGGATTGGGGATATTGCCTGCCCGGCGCGGTCATTTATGTCACGGCGCGGTTTCTGACCCGGCGCACCATGCCGCCCACATCTCAGGCCAGTTCCCACGGCGCCACCGGCGTAAAGGCCTCCACCAGCAGGTCGACGAAGGCCCGCACCTTGGCCGAGACATGGCGGTGATGGGGATAGACGGCATAGATGTTGGTCTCGGTGGTGGTTTCGAAATCGCCCAAGACCGGCACCAGTTGCCCGTCTCTTAAACTCTCAGAAACGGTGAAGTTGCCGACCCGGATCAGGCCGATCCCGGCAATGGCGGCGTGGAGGAGGGCGACGGCGTTGTTGGTTTCAAAGTTGCCGCCGACCTCGATCCGCCGCGGCCGGTCCAGGCCCTTGAATTCCCACTGGTTGAAGGTGGTCGCGGTGCTGAGCGTAAGACAGTTGTGATCCTTGAGATCATCCGGGGTTAGAGGCACCCCGTATTTTTCCAGGTACGACGGCGCCCCGACCACCATGCGCCGGGCCGAGCCCAGCTTGCGGGCGATCAGGGAACTATCGGGCAATTGGCCGATGCGGACGGCGACGTCGACTTCGTCCTCGATCATGTTGACGATGCTTTCCGACAGCGTCATCTGGACACGAAGTTCCGGGTAGCGGGCGAGAAAATCCGGGATCAGCGGTTCGATGTGATACTGGGCGAACGCGGTCGAGGCATTGACCTTCAACAGCCCGCGCGGCTCGCCGTGAAATTCCGTGACCGCCTGTTCGGCCTCTTCGATGGCGGTCAGGATCGGCGTGCAGTGTTGATAGAACGTCCGGCCTTCCTCGGTCAGGCTGACGCGCCGGGTGGTGCGGTTGAGCAAGCGGGCGCCCAGGCGGTCTTCGAGCCGGCCGATCAGCTTGCTTACCGCCGACGGCGTCAGCTTCAGGGCGCGCGCCGTGGCCGAGAAGTTGCCGGTTTCGACGACGCGCACGAACACCGTCATTTCGCTGGAATTATCCATGCTGCTGCTAAGCCAAGGGCCGGTCTATTAATGAATAAAATTCACTAAAGTTAGTGAAAATTACCATATTAAATAAATTTAGGCAAAGAGATATATTGCTTGTCAGACAGAAAACCCAACCCGTGGATTTGCCACAAAGGAGAATACTCATGACAGGCAATTACGTTTCCTCTCTCGAAACCTTCGATCGGGCGGCCTACGAGGCCAACATCCGTAACGCCCACCTGCTGCGCAGCCAGTACCTGGCCGGCCTCATCCAGCGGGCGGCCAAGGCGGTTTCCGGCTGGGCCCGGAAAATCGCCCCGGAACGCCAGATCGGCCATCTCAACAATCATCTGCTGAAGGATATCGGTTTCAATCGCGACCCGCTCTCGGGCCTGGTCCTCGCCGCCCTCAAACAGGATGACCTGTCGTTGAGCCCGACCGGCAATTTGTCCGCGCCCGCCTTTCGGAAGCGTGCGGCCGCTCCCGCCGAAAACGCCAATGACGGCAACGAAACCCTAAAGGCCGCCTAGACCGGCGGGCCGAGGAAGGGGAAAGGCGGGCGCTTAATTCTCGTTAATGAAGGCGACCACCGGGGTCAGCCATGATTCTTCGTGTTGATAGAAAAGTTGATGGCCTTTGCCGGTTTCGAGAATGAGATTTGTGGGGTTGGTGTCGCTTTTATCGAAGGCCTTGTCGCAGTTACCGGCGTCTTGATCGTTTTCGTCCCACATGACCAGAAACTTGCCGGTCAGCTTCTCGGCGTTCCTGTTGATAAATCTCCGATAGTTTTTGAAATAAGGTGTTCCCTTCTTTCCGCAGGCGGCCAGAACGGTGTATTTAATGTCGTCCCGTCCGACCATGGTAGAGGTCAGCAGGGTCATAAATCCGCCTTTGGAGTGGCCGCCGACGATGATGTTGGCGGCGGGAACGCCCTTATCCAGTAATCCATTGACCTGTTCGGCTATGCCTTTGGCGTAGCGCCCCGGATGTGACAGGCCGCGGGCCTCGCCGATGATCTCGAAGCCCTTATCGGCCAAGGCGCCGAGGATGGAGTGGTAGTCGTAGGTGCTGTCGGAGCCGCGTTTTTCCACGTAGCCGCCGTGCATATAGAAAAAATACTTTTTCGCCGGATCAGGGTCGGCCGGGGCTTTTTCCATGACCGCGCCGGCGGCGGCCGGCCCGCTGGCGAGGCCAAATAACAGCGCCGCCAGAATCAACGCCAGCCCGAAAGACCGGTTATTTGCAAATTTTTGCATGACGGTCCTAATCCTGTCAGGACCGTGCCTGGGGGTCAACCCGCCAGCTTGTCCAACTCGGCGGTGACCGCTTCACCCATGGCCTGACATGAGACCTCGGTCATGCCCGGCTGCATGATGTCGCCGGTGCGCAGGCCGGAGCCCAAAACCGTCTCGACGGCTTGTTCGACCATGTCGGCGTCGTCGCCCATGTCGAAGGAATAGCGCAGGCACATGGCGTAACTCATGATCATCGCCAGCGGATTGGCCTTATCCTCGCCGGCGATGTCCGGCGCGGTGCCGTGGACGGGCTCATACATGGCCTTGCGGCGTCCGCTTTCATCCGCGGCGCCCAGAGACGCCGACGGCAGCATGCCCAGCGAGCCGGTCAGCATGGCGGCGCAATCGGAAAGCACATCACCGAACAGGTTGTCGGTGACGATGACGTCGAATTGCTTCGGTTCGCGCACCAACTGCATGGCGCAGTTGTCGGCGTACATGTGGTTGAGCTCAATATCGTCATAGCCGTCGGCGTGGGCCGCCGTTGCCACCTCGCGCCACAGCACCCCGGTTTCCATGACGTTGGCCTTCTCAACAGACGTGACCCGGCTTTGGCGCTTGCGGGCGAGATCAAAAGCGGCGCGGCAGACCCGGTCAATTTCGGCGGTGGTGTAGACCTGGGTGTCGATGGCGCGCTTTTGGCCGTCGCCGATATCCTCGATGCCGCGGGGTGTGCCGAAATAGACGCCGCCGGTGAGTTCGCGGATAATCAGCATGTCGAGCCCGGACACCAGTTCGGTTTTGAGGCTGGAGGCTTCGGCCAGGGCCGGGAACACGGTCGCCGGTCGCAGGTTTGCGAACAGGTCCATTTCCTTGCGCAATTTCAACAGCCCGGCTTCCGGCCTGAGGTCGCGTTCCACGTTGTCCCATTTCGGCCCGCCGACGGCACCCAGCAACACCGCGTCGACGCCCATGGCGTCGGCCAGGGTGGTGTCGGTAAGCGACGTGCCGTGCGCGTCATAGGCGCAGCCGCCGACCAGGTCCTCGGCAACGTCGAAGGAGACATGACGGGTCTTGTCCATCCAGTCGATGACGCGGCGGACCTGGTTCATGACTTCGGGGCCGATCCCGTCGCCGGGCAGCATCAGCAGTTTTTTGTTAGCGGGCATTTTTAGATATCTTTTCGTCAGGAAAGGGAAAGGGCCGGCCCCTGGCTTAAAGCCATGGCCGTTCGGATTTCTGGGCGTCTTCGAAGTCGTCGATCTTATCGGCGTTTTGCATGGTCAGGCCGATGTCGTCGAGCCCGTTGACCAGGCAGTGCTTCTTGAATTCGTCCAGGTCGAATTTGACCTCGCCGCCGTCGGGCCCGGTAATGACCTGGTTTTCCAGGTCGATGGTGACGGTGGCGTTGGCGCCGCGTTCGGCGTCGTCCATCAGCTTTGCCAAGTCCTCGGGCGGCAGCTTGATCGGCAGGATGCCGTTCTTGAAGCAGTTGTTGTAAAAAATATCCGCGAACGACGTCGAAATGACGCAGCGGATGCCGAAATCCAGCAACGCCCACGGCGCGTGTTCGCGCGACGAGCCGCAGCCGAAGTTGTCGCCGGCGACCAGGATGGTGGCGTCGCGGTAGGCCGGCTGGTTGAGGACGAAGTCCTCGACCTCGTTACCGTCTGCATCGAAGCGCATCTCGAAGAACAGGTTCTTGCCCAGCCCGGACCGCTCGATGGTGATCAGGAACTGCTTGGGGATGATCATATCGGTGTCGATGTTGATCATGTCCATGGGCGCGGCGACGCCGGTTAGTTTGGTGAACTTTTCCATCATGCCGTTTCCTAACTCAAATCACGCACGTCGGTCAACTTGCCGGTGACGGCGGCGGCCACCGCCATCGCCGGGCTGACCAGATGGGTGCGGCTGTTCGGGCCCTGGCGGCCCTTGAAATTACGGTTCGAGGTGGCGGCGCAGCGTTTGCCCGGCGGCACCTTGTCGGGGTTCATGGCCAGGCACATGGAACAACCCGGTTCACGCCATTCAAACCCGGCGTCGATCAGGATATCGGCCAGGCCTTCTTGTTCCGCCTGTTCCTTGATCAATCCAGACCCCGGCACGATCAGCGCGGTGACGCCGTCGGCAACCGTACGGCCCTTGGCGACCTCGGCGGCGGCGCGAATGTCTTCGATGCGACCGTTGGTGCAGGCGCCGACGAAGGCAAAATCGATGGCGATGTCGGTCATCGGGGTGCCGGGGCCGAGGTCCATGTATTGGAGCGCCATTTTCGCCGCTTCCTGTTTCGCCGGATCGTCGAAATCGTCCGGTGACGGCACCGAGGCGGTGATCGGCACCACGTCTTCGGGCGACGTGCCCCAGGTGACCTGCGGTGCGATATCGGCGGCATTCAGGGTGACTTCCTTGTCGTAAGACGCGCCCTCGTCGCTGGGCAGGGTGCGCCAGTAGGCTTCCGCCTGTTCCCAGGCGCCGCCCTTGGGCGACTTCGGCCGGCCCTTGAGGTATTCGAAGGTCTTCTCATCAGGCGCCACCAATCCGGCGCGGGCGCCGGCTTCGATGGTCATGTTGCAGACCGTCATCCTGCCTTCCATGGTGAGGTCCTCGATCGCCTGGCCGGCGTATTCGATGGCGTAGCCGGTACCGCCGGCAGTGCCGATTTCACCGATCACCGCCAAAATCACGTCCTTAGCCGTAACGCCGGGGCCCAAATCGCCCTCGACAGTGATGCGCATGTTCTTCAACGGCATTTGCAGCAGCGTCTGGGTCGCCAGCACGTGCTCGACCTCCGACGTGCCGATGCCGAACGCCAGCGACCCGAAGGCGCCGTGCGTTGCGGTGTGGCTGTCGCCGGCGACCAGGATCGTGCCCGGCAGCGTGAAGCCCTGTTCCGGGCCGATGATGTGGCAGATGCCCTGGCGGATGTCGTCGATGTCGAACAGCTCGACGCCGAATTCGGCGCAGTTCTTCTGCATCGCCTCGATCTGGATTCGCGCTTCCTCGTCTTTGATGGGCTTGGACCGGTCGGTGGTCGGCACGTCGTGATCGATGACGCCCAGCGTCTGGTCCGGCCGGCGCACTTTGCGCCCCGCGAATCGAAGCCCTTCGAAGGCCTGCGGGCTGGTGACTTCGTGGATCAGGTGA
The DNA here is from genome assembly GCA_036011805.1 of Rhodospirillales bacterium. Classification (GTDB taxonomy): domain Bacteria; phylum Pseudomonadota; class Alphaproteobacteria; order Rhodospirillales; family Casp-alpha2; genus Casp-alpha2. The sequence continues at coordinate 15,333 of DASCOC010000157.1, read as the reverse complement.
CGGTCGATATAGATCAGGCAGGTGCCATCGTCCTGCACGTTGACCAGGTGGGTGTCCCAGATCTTTTCGAAAAGAGTTTTCGGGGCTGCCATTGGTGTTCCTCTTAAGAGCGGTCTTTGTATATAGGGATTGCGACGCTTATTTGGCGTCCTTATCCCCGCCGTCGTCCTTGGCGGCGGCCTTTTTCTTCTTTTTGGCCGGTTTTTCCGCGTCTTTCGCGGCGTCGTCTTCGGCGGCCTCGACCGGGGCGACGTCCTTGATTTCCGCCTCGCCGGTTTCCGGGACCTCGACCTTGGCCTTCTTCTTCGCCTTCTTTTTGGCTTTTTTAGGCGCTTCCGTCTTGGCTTCGGCCTCCGGCGCCGCTTCGGCGGCTTCGGCGGCTTCCTTCACCTCGCCTTCGGCGTCGGCCTTTCTCTTGGCGCGGTCCCAATCGGTTTTTTCGGCGATGCGGGCGCGTTTGCCGGTCAGTCCGCGCAGATAATACAGCTTGGCCCGGCGCACGTCGCCGCGGCGAACCACCTCGATCGAATCGATGGCGGTTGAATACAGCGGAAACACCCTTTCCACGCCTTCGCCGTAGGATAGCTTGCGCACCGTGAAGGATGAATTGATGCCGGCGTTCTTGCGCCCGAGACAGACTCCTTCGAAGGCCTGGACGCGTTCGCGGGTTCCTTCAACCACCTTGACGTTGACCCTGAGCGTATCGCCGGCGGCGAAGTCGGGCACCGGGTTGTCCTGGGTCAGTTTCTCGAGCTGTTCGTTTTCGATTTCTTTAATGGTATTCATGGCTTTCGTCCTTACGTTTTGGGTCGTTCGTTTTATCCGTTGTTTCCGGCATAGCGCGCCCACAAGTCGGGGCGCCGTTCCCGGGTGATGTTTTCCGCCTGTTGCCGCCGCCAGGCCCGGACCTTTTCGTGGTGTCCGGAAACCAGGACGTCTGGAACCGTCCGGCCATTCCAATCCTGGGGCCGGGTGTATTGGGGGTATTCCAACAGGTCTTTCTCGAAACTCTCCTCGGCCAGCGATTCAGGTGTCCCCACGATACCGGGTAAAAGCCTGACACAGGCATCAATGACGGCGATGGCCGCCGTCTCGCCGCCGGACAGGACAAAGTCGCCGAGGCTTAATTCTTCCATCTCGTGGGCGTCCAGGACCCTTTCGTCCAAGCCCTCGAACCGGCCGCACAGCAACGCCACGCCCGGCCCCTCGGCCAATTGCCTGACCCGTCTTTGAGTGAGCGGGCGGCCGCGCGGCGTCAGGTATATCAGGCCTAAATCCGGGTCCGCCTTGGTCGCGGCGTCGATGGCATCGGAGACCACATCCGGGCGCATGACCATGCCGGGTCCGCCGCCAAAGGGGGCGTCGTCGACGGAGCGGTGTTTATCGTGGGCGAAATCCCGAATGTCCAACGTTTCCAGGGACCAGACGCCGTCCTTTTGACCCTGGCCGGCCAGCGACAGGCTTAGGCTCCCCGGAAACATTTCCGGGAACAGCGTCATCACCTTGGCTTTCCATGTTGTGTCGAGCGTTGCCACTTCTATGTATCCTCTGCTTCAACAGCAGTCTGCGGTTTGACGACGATGCGTCCGTTTTCGATGTCGACCACCGGAATCGTATCGGCGGTGAATGGGATCATCATGTCGTCTTCACCGGCGCCGATCTCAAGAATATCGCCGGCGCCGAAATTATGGACGGCCTTGACCGCCCCCAAATGTTCTCCGTCTTCCGTCTCCGCCGTCAGACCGACCAGGTCGGCGTGGTAATACTCGCCGTCCTCGGGCGCCGGCAGAACGTCCTTGGGGACGTAAAGTTTTGTCCCTTTCAGCGCCTCGGCGGCGGTACGGTCGGCAATGCCGTCCAACCGGGCGATCACTAGGCCCTTGGCGTGGGCGGTGATGTTGATCCGGTAGGATGCGTCACCGTCATCGGTCGACACCGGGCCGTAGGCGGCGACATCATCCGGATCGGCGGTAAAGCTCTTGATCCGGACTTCGCCCTTGAGCCCCCGGACGCCGGCAATGGCGCCGATACAGACCCGTTCTTGTTCAGTTGCCGCCATCACCTGTTTAGTCGTCCTTCTTGTCGTCTTCGGCCTTGGCTTCTTCTTCAGCCGGGGCGTCTTCAGCGGGAGCCTCATCAGCCTTGGCCTCTTCGGCGGCAGCCTCTTCAGGTTTTGCCTCGTCAGCAGGCACTTCCTCGGCTTTGGCGTCTTCGGCGGGGGCCTCGTCAGCCTTGGCCTCTTCGGCGGGGGCGTCCTCGGCTTTGGCCTCTTCGGCAGGCGCCTCGTCAGCCTTGGCGTCTTCGGCGGGGGCCTCGTCAGCCTTGGCCTCTTCGGCCTTAGCCTCTTCGGCGGGGGCGTCCTCGGCCTTGGCGTCTTCGGCGGGAGCATCCTCAGCCTTGGCCTCGTCAGCAGGCGCTTCCTCGGCTTTTGCCTCCTCCGCGGGGGCTTCCTCAGCCGGGGCTTCGGCCGCGGCCTTGGCCTTTTCTTCGGCTTCCTTCTGCCGTTCCAGGGTTTTAGCCCGGGGCAGGTGCTGCTTGGTCTGTTCCGGGATCGCCGGTTTATCGACCATGCCCTTGTCGCTAAGGAAGCGGGCAACGCGATCGGACGGCAGGGCGCCGACGCCGAGCCAGTACTTGATCCGCTCATCATTGGTGTTCAGACGATCGGGATGATCCTTGGCGACCATCGGGTTATAGGTGCCGAGCCGTTCGATATAACGCCCGTCACGGGCCTTGCGGGAGTCCGCGACGACGATGCGGTAAAAGGGGCGCTTTTTGGCGCCGCCTCGGGAAAGTCGGATTCTCAAAGACATATCGTTTTGCCGTCCTTTTGCCGTTGAAGTTCGAATGGTTTCATGGGTTCTCTCTCAATCTTTCTCTATAAAAAATTAGGTGTTAATCAGGTTGGCCGCCTAGCGCATTGGCGGCCCGCCGGGCGGCATCATGCCTGGCGGCATGCCACCCGGCATCAGGCCTTTTTTGCCCATTTTGCCGGCCTTTTTCATCATTTGTGACATCTGCTTGAACTGTTTGAGGACGCGGTTGACGTCCTGGACGGAGGTGCCCGATCCGGTGGCGATGCGGCGCCGGCGCGAGCCGTTGAGCAGCTTCGGTTTTTGGCGTTCTTCCAGGGTCATGGACCGGATGATGGCTTCCTGGCGGGCGATCGTCTTGTCGTCGATGTTTGCCGCCGCGATCTGGTCTTTCATTTTGGCGGCGCCGGGGATCATGCCCATCAGGCCCTTGACGTCGCCCATCTTGCGGATTTGCTTGAACTGTTCGGCCATGTCTTCAAGGGTGAACTTGCCCTTCATCATCTTGGCCGCCATCTTTTCGGCTTCCTGTTGGTCGATCACCTCGGCGGCCTTTTCCACCAACCCGACCACGTCGCCCTGGCCCAGGATCGAATTGGCGATGCGCCCGGCGTCGAAGGCCTCAATGGCGTCGATTTTTTCGCCGGTGCCCATCAGCTTGATCGGTCGCCCGGTGACGGCGCGCATGCTGAGCGCCGCCCCGCCCCGCGCATCGCCGTCGACGCGGGTCAGCACCATGCCGGTGACACCGACACGGTCATTGAATTCGCGGGCCATGTTGACCGCGTCCTGGCCGGTCAGCGCATCGGCGACCAGCAGGGTTTCGGTGGGCTTGGCGGCGTCCTTGATCTGAGTGACTTCGGCCATCAACTCATCGTCGATATGGAGCCTGCCGGCGGTATCCAGAAGAACCACGTCCAGGCCCTCTTGGGCGGCGATCTTCAAGGCGCGCTTGGCAATGGCGACGGGCAATTCGCCCAGTACCGGTTCCAGGGTACGCAATCCGGTCTGTTCACCGAGCTGCAAAAGCTGTTGCTGGGCCGCCGGGCGATAGACGTCGAGCGACGCCATCATCACCTTTTTATTGTCCCGTTTTTCAATGCGGGCGCCCAATTTGGCGGTGGTTGTGGTTTTACCGGAGCCTTGCAGGCCGACCATCATGATCGCCACCGGCGGCACGCCGGTAAAATTGATGTCGGCACGGTCGGCACCGAGCATGGCAACCAGGTGGTCGTAGACGATCTTGATCACCATTTGGCCGGGCGTCACGCTGGCCAGCACCTTTTCGCCGATGGCTTCCTCGGTAACCTCGACAATGAAGTCCTTGACCACGGGAAGCGCCACATCGGCTTCCAGAAGGGCGACGCGGACTTCACGCATGGCTTCCTCGACGTCGGCGGCCTTCAAGGCGCCGCGCCGCGTCAGCTTGTCGAAAATTCCACCGAGCCGTCCGGTCAGGTCGTCAAACATGTTCAATTCTCTTTTTTACCCGCAAATTCGTCGTCGCGAATTGAGTCCATTCGCTCGGGATTTGCTCTTTTTTACCCGCAAATTCATCGTCGCGAATGAGTCCATTCGCTCGGGATTTGCTCTTTTTTTACCCGCAAATTCGTCGTCGCGAATGAGTCCATTCGCTCGGGATTTGCTCTAGCCATCGCATTCATCGCCACTGGGTTCCGGAAAAACCAAACCGCGAAGGCGCCAGTGCGCGAAACTCGCGGATTGGCGGCGCCCCTCAAGGCGGTGGTTTTCTAAAAACCCGGTGAATTGGCGCGCACTCTATGGACGGCCTGATCCTAAGTCAAGCGCCGGGTCGGGGATTGTTGGCCCCTTTTTTACGCACCATTGTACACAGCTCTCTTGGCATGGAAGTAACGCCATGATAAACTTAAGGTAGTGTATTAAAATAGATACCTCTATAAAGAGTATTTCTTTGCTCCTGGGTAACGTTGTTTGGGCCAAAAATGACCAAAACGCCAATGTCCCAAGAGATGAGCCCCCTCGACCGCCACCTGGGCCGGCGGATCGCCGGTCGCCGCCGCCAACAGAACATGTCCGCCGCCGAGCTGGAGAAAGCGATTTCGGCGCCGCCGGGAAGCGTCGCCCGGTTCGAGGCCGGCAACCAAAGCCTAAACGCCACCCAGATATTTACCTTAAGCCGCGCCCTGGATGTGCCGGTGCTGTATTTTTTCGAGGGACTGTCGGCGTTATATGACAGTACCTTGGTGGAGGCGCCGGCGGCGGAAAACATTACCGAGGCCGAACGGTTTCTCGACGCCTATTTCAAGATTGCCGATGCCAAGGTGCGCGGCGATATCCTGGGCCTGATGAAGGCGGCCGCCGGGGACCAGGAGGAACCCGACTGATCCATCTGCGGTTCAGTTCTAATTTTCCTGGGCGCGGCGGTTTGCAAGGCGTTGCCTAGCGGCACTAAAATCAGCGATGGATTTTGCAGACATTAACGCCGCCTTGGCCGGAACCGGTCTGATCACCCGGGGCGGTTTTCATCTCGAAGCCGGGGACATTCCCGAAGGATTTTCCGAAGCGGCAGCGACGGTGGTGTTGATCGGCAACGCCGGCCCGGAGATGTGGGCCGCTTTTGCCGCCCAGACCACGCCCGAGGAGCGCGACAACGACGCCAACCCGCTCGATGATTGGACCCGGGAGACATTGGAAAAGGCGGCAAGGGGGCTTGGCTGCCGGGCGCTGTTTCCGTTCACCGGCCCGCCCTATTATCCGTTCCAGCAATGGGCGCTGAAGGGCGGCGGGGTCTTCGTCTCGCCGACCGGCCCGTTGATCCATCCGCAATTCGGCCTTTGGCACGCCTACCGCGGGGCCTTGGTATTCGAACAACGCCTGGCGCTTGCGGTGCCGCCCCGCGCTTCAAGCCCGTGCGCGGCATGTGCCGACAAGCCCTGTCGCGGCGCCTGTCCGGCGGACGCATTTGCCACCGGCGGCTATGACGTGCCGGCCTGTGTCGGCCATGTCGCCTCGGCGGCGGGGACCGATTGCCGGGATAGCGGCTGCCTGGCCAGGCGCGCCTGTCCGGTCGGCAGAGAATACCTCTACGCGCCCGATCAGGCCCAGTTCCATATGGCGAAGTATCTCAAGGCGCAGGGATGGTTGGAATAAAGTCGCGAAACCTGTTTACACGCCGGGGTTTCCCGACATATTACACGCGTTATGAATGAATTGAGCTTTACCAAGATGCACGGGCTGGGCAACGATTTCGTTATCCTGGACGCCCGCCAGACGCCCGTCGATCTCGACGAGGCGCGCGCGCGCGCCATTGCCGACCGGCGCTTGGGCATCGGCTGCGACCAGATTCTCATCATCGAACCGGCGACCAACGGCCAAGGGGACAGTGACGCCGAAATCTTTATGCGCATCCTCAACGCCGACGGCAGCGAGGCCGAGGCCTGCGGCAACGGCACCCGGTGCGTCGCCGCCCTGATGATGGCCGAATCCGGCAACGGCAAGGTTAGCATCGAAACCAAGGCCGGGCTGCTCAGCGCCGAAGCCGCCGATAACGGTAATTTTTCCGTCGATATGGGCCCGGTCAATCTGGATTGGCAGTCGATCCCGTTGGCGGGCCCGTTGCCGATTGGGGCCGACACCCTGCATCTGGATATATCCGTCGGCGAATTGTCCGATCCGGTCGGCGTCAACGTCGGCAACCCGCACGCGGTTTTCTTCGTCGATGACGCCGCCGCCGTACCGTTGCAGGATTTGGGCCCCGAAATCGAGCACCATGCCCTGTTCCCCGAGCGCACCAATGTCGAAGTGGCGCAAATCCTGGGCGACGGCAGTATCCGGCTCAGGGTTTGGGAGCGCGGCGTCGGCATCACCCGGGCCTGCGGGTCCGGCGCCTGCGCCACCGCCGTCGCCGCCAGCCGCCGCGAATTGGCCGGGCGCAGCGCCACCATCAACCTCGACGGCGGCGCACTCGGCATCGACTGGCGGGACGACAACCACGTCATCATGACCGGTCCGGTGGCGACCAGCTATGCCGGCGTCATCGATAAGTCGCTGTTGGTGTAGGAGGGCAGGGTGAGCAAACCGAAAGTCATCACCTTGGGTTGCCGCCTGAATACCTTCGAGTCCGAAGTCATGCGTGAAATCGGCGACGATGCCGGGCTGGACGACGCTATTATCATCAACACCTGCGCGGTTACCGCCGAAGCCGAACGCCAAGCCCGCCAGACCATTCGCCGTACCAAGCGCGACAACCCCGATGCCCGCATCATCGTCACCGGCTGCGCAGCCCAGCTCAACGCCGGCGCCTTCGCCGCCATGGCGGAGGTCGATCGCGTGCTCGGCAACGAGGAAAAGCTCGACCCCGCCATCCTTAACGGCGGCGGCGCGCCGGTCGAGGTCGCCGACATCATGACGGTCAAGGAAACCGCGCCGCCGGTGATCAGCGGGCTGGAGGGCCGCACCCGCGCCTTCGTGCAAATTCAACAAGGCTGCGATCACCGCTGCACCTACTGCATCATCCCCTTCGCCCGTGGCCCCAATCGCGCCGTCACCCCCGCCGCCATTATCGCCCAGGTCCGGGGGTTGGTGGACGCCGGGTATCTGGAGGTGGTGCTGACCGGCGTCGATATCTGTTCCTACGGCGCCGATATCACCGGCACCCCCAATTTGGCCGGGCTGATTTCTGAAATCCTGGCGGCGGTGCCGGACCTGGCCCGGCTGCGCCTGAGCACGCTCGACCCGGCGGTGGTCGATGACGCCTTGGTCCGGCTGTTGGCCTCCGAAGAGCGCCTGATGCCGCACCTGCATCTCAGCCTGCAGGCCATGGACGATGTGGTCCTGAAGCGCATGAAGCGCCGTCATGCCCGCCAGGATGGCTTCGATGTCGTCGCCCGCGCCCGCGCCGTGCGCCCCGATACCGTGTTCGGCGCCGACTTGATCGCCGGCTTCCCGACCGAAACAAGGTCGATGTTTGAAAACACCCTTGCCGCCGTCGGCGAATTGGATTTGGCCTATCTGCATGTGTTTCCCTATTCGCCGCGACCGGGAACCCCCGCCGCCCGCATGCCCCAGGTCGATGCCAAGGCTCGTAAAGACCGCGCCGGCAGGCTGCGCACCGCCGGTGACGCGGGCCTCAAACGGTTCCTGGAAAGCCGCACCGGCACCACCGCCCAGGTCCTGGTTGAAAAGGACGGTGATGGGCAGAGCCGCGGCCTGAGCCAGCACTATGCTTCCGTCAGGCTGGATTTTTCCGCCCCCATCGGGGCCATCGTCGATGCCCAAGTGACCGCCGCCGGTGACGATTACCTGATCGCCAGTAAGGCGGCATGAACAACAACGCGGATCAACAGAAGGTCGGCCTGCTGCGCGGCCTTGCCCTCTCGTCGGCGAAGTTGACGAGCGGCATTACCGGCCTGTTCACCAAGCGCAAGTTGGACCGGGACGCCCTCGACGGACTGGAAGAATTACTGATTACCAGCGATTTGGGCGTCGACACCGCCGCCCGGCTGACGCAATCCCTGGCTGCCAAACGCCTGGACAAGGAAGCCACCGCCGACGAGGTCAGGGAGATCCTGGCCGACGATATCGCCGCCATCCTTACCCCGGTGGCCCGGCCCCTGGTTCTCGACCCGGCGATCAAGCCTTATGTGGTGCTGGTCTGCGGCGTCAACGGCAGCGGCAAGACGACGACCATCGCCAAGCTTGCCAACCAATGGCGGGATGCCGGCAAATCGGTGATGTTGGCCGCCGGCGACACCTTCCGCGCCGCCGCCATCGAACAGCTTCAGATTTGGGGGGCACGGGCGGGATGCACGGTGATCGCAGGCGTTACCGGCGACGATGCCGCCGGGCTTATTTTTGACGCCATGAAGCGGGCTTCAGACGAACGCGCCGATATCCTGATCGTCGACACCGCCGGGCGGCTTCAGAACAAACAGGAACTGATGGCGGAATTGGAAAAAATCGTCCGCGTCATGCGCAAGGTCGATGCCACCGCACCGCATGCGTCGCTGTTGGTGATGGACGCCACCGTCGGCCAGAACGCCCATTCCCAGGTTGAAATATTTAAAGACGCCGTTGAGGTGTCGGGCCTGATCGTGACCAAGCTGGATGGATCGGCCAGGGGCGGCGTCGTCGTCGCGTTGGCCGAAAAATTCGAGCTTCCTGTGCACGCCATCGGCGTCGGCGAAGGCATGAACGACATGCAGCCCTTCGATGCCCGCGCCTTTTCCCGCGCCCTGGTCGGGTTGAAGAGCTAGCGGCCCAGGCGGCATGGAACTGCAACTGCATCTGGTGTTTCTGGTTTTGCTGGCGGCGGTGCTGCATGCCAGTTGGAACGCCGTCGTCAAATCGTCGGGCGATCGCTTCCTTTCGTTCACCGCCATTCGCGGCACCGGCACCCTTATCGCCTGCTTAGTGGCGGCTTTCGTGCCGTTACCGGCGATCGAGTCGTGGCCGTATCTGTTGGCCGGGTGGGCCATTCACAATTGCTATTACGTGGTTTTGTTGCAGGCCTACCGGTTCGGCGATTTAAGCCACGTCTATCCGCTCGCCCGCGGCATCGCGCCGGTCACGGTGGCGGTGTTGGCCGCCGTGTTCGCCGGCGAGGTGCCGGGCACCGGCGCCGCCATCGGGATCGCCTTGGTCTCGGTGGGGATCATCAGCCTGATGTTCTCAAGCCCCGCCGGTGAGGGCGAAAGCCTGAAACCGGTAATCCTGGCGGTGGCCACCGGGTTATTCATCGCCGGCTATACGGTCGTTGACGGATTGGGTATCCGGCTCGGCGAAACGGTGTTCGGGTATATCGTGTGGCTGAACGTGGGCGAGGGGGTCCCGTTCATGATCGCCGCCTGTGTGATGAGACCTAAAGAGGTGGGGCCGTTCCTGAAACAGCATTGGCCGCGGACCACCGGCACCGGATTGTTGGTGGTGATGGCCTACGGATTGGTGCTGTACGCGCTCAGCCAAGGCGCCATGGCCCATATATCGGCGCTGCGCGAGACATCGGTGCTGTTTGCGGTGCTGATCGGGGTGGTGTTCCTGGGCGAGCCCATGGGCTGGCGGCGGATCATGGCGGCGGCGGTGATCACCGCCGGCGTCGTCTTGCTGCAAGTCTCGTGATCCTTGGTATTAAACCTTGATGTTCAGGTAATAACCGCGCGGCACCTTGTCGCTGAGCGGCTGATCGGAACTCAAAATCTGGTTGAGCCGGGTCAGCCCGTTGCGTTCCTCGGACGAGATTTTTTGCTGGATCGATCCGGCCCGCGCGCGGACTTCGCTTGCAGATTCCGATTGATAGACGCTGGGCCGTTTGGCCACTTGCGACACGTTTGATGTGATGTTTCCAACCCCGTCCGTCATGGCCATACCCTAGGCAGTAAAGGTTAACGGAATATCAAAATTGAGTTGCCCGGCGGCGGAAAATGGAAAAAATATCCGCAAGCCGATGAACAATGATAGACTTGCCCTTTCCGGGCTTTGATACCTGTTTTTCAGCATCCAGGGGGATGGATGAACAAAGACAACAACCTCGAACATGAATTTCTGCACCTTCGCCCCGGTGATGAGGTTGCGCCCACGTTTATGGGCGGGCAAACCCTGCGCGCCCGGCGGCGGTTGTTCCTGCTGTCCGGCCTGGTCGCCCTGGCCGTCTTTGCCGGGCTCTATGTGTTTGTCGAAAGCAGGCTATTCACGGCCCTGGACGATTGGTCGCGGGCCGCGCGCCTGGCGACGCTGGTCTCTGAAATGGAAAAAGGCATTGCCAACGCTCGGGCCGAGGAAAAGTCGTTTCTGCTGAAAAAGGACCCGGCCATCGCCGACGGCTTCGGCATCCACCTTAAATCCGTTTCCAATGCCCTTGCCCGGCTTTCCCGGATGCCGGAAACCGCGGCGATGAGAAAACAAATCGCCACGCTGCGCGACGGTCTGGGCCAGTACGATGAATTGTTCGCCAAGCTGGTGGCGTCGGAAACGGCGCTGGGGCTGACCGACGGCACCGGCTTGAGCCGTGACCTTCAAAACGCCACCGAGGATTTGCAGGCGAAGTTTTCCACCGCCGGCTACGCCAATCTTGCCGGTCAAATTTCCCGCATCAACCAGGAAGGTAAGGAAACCCTGCTGTCGGGGTACAAAAAAGGGGTCGAGGAAATCCAGAAGCGCTACCAAACCCTGATTGTCTTCATGCAGGAAACAAAAATCCCAAAAAAGCGCAAAGTGGTGTTGCAGGATTTGTTGAAACAGCACGAGACCACCCTGCTGGCGATGATCAATTCGCGCTTCAATTTCGCCGAGGAAACCCAGCGCTTCGATGACCTGGTCGCGTACCTGAAACCGTCTACGGACGCCTTGGCCGGGTTTGCCTCATCCCGGCGCGACGAAGCGGCGTTGGCGCTGGATTCCCTTAAGACGGTATCGCGCTCGGTGATCAGCGCCGGCGGCGCCGCCGCGGTGATCGTGTTGATGTTAATCGGCCTGGCGGTGATCCGTTCGATGACCACGCCGCTCAGGGATTTGGCGGCGGTGGCGGGCCGCCTCGCTGATGGTGACCGCGGCGTTACCATTCCCGCCCGCGCCAACAAGTGTTCCATCGGCGTCGTCGCCAGGGCGTTGGACAACTGGGTGCGCGACTTGTCCGATCTGGAAAAAGTGCGCCAGGAACTGGAGCAAACCCGTTCACGCCTTAAGGACGCCTTGGACGATCTCGAAGACCAGGACAGGATCGCCACCGCGGCCGCCCGCGCGGCGCTGCTTTCCGAAGAAGCGGAAGAAGCGCCGCCGCCGTTACCTGCCGGCCCGATCCCCGATCCCATGCCCGCCGCCGATTTACCGTCCGAAATCACCCGGGGCGGCCCGATTTCATCGGTGAGCCGCCAACTCGCCAGTTTCAGCCAATACGTGACGGCGGCGGCCGACGACGTGGAGCGCACCGAAGCCCTGATCAATGGCCTGGATGACGCCTCCCGGCAGATCGAAGATATGAGTACCTTGGTGATGGCGATCCGCGATCAGACCAATTTGCTGGCCTTCCGCAGCGGGCCGAAGGACGACGGCCCCGACAATCTGGTTATTCTGTCGGCCGAGGATAAGGAGCCGGTTGAGCAATCCCGTTTCCCGGACGTCGATATGGCCAAGCGTTTCGACGCTATCCGGGACGCGACGGAGCGCGCCGAGAGAACCACGGGGGCGGTGCGCAATACCATGGCCGACGTCACCAGAATGGCGCAGGAAATTGCCGCCACCGCGTTGGTTCAGGCCCTGGAGGCGACCACCAAGCTGCTGACCCAGTCCGAATATCTGCAACATATGCTGGACGACGTGATCTCAAAAGTTAAGCCCGTCGGCGCCGATAAAAAGGAAAAGTCCGGCGAAGACTCGTCCGCCAAAAAGAATGCCGAAGACGACAAGGGCACCCCGCCGAAAAAGGCGTGAGGCATTTGTTTATCCGCAAATTCGTCGTCGCAAATGAGTCCATTTGCTCGGGGTTTGCTCTATCCCGCGCGGCTCAACGCCATTATTAATCCGCGCGGCTCAACGCCGCGACACCCGGAAGCTCTTTGCCCTCCAGCCATTCCAGGAAGGCGCCGCCCGCCGTCGAGACATAGGTGAATTGGTCCTGCACGCCGGCGTTGGCCAGCGCCGCCACCGTGTCGCCGCCGCCGGCGACGCTCAAGAGGCTGCCCGCCGCCGTCAGTTTGGCGGCTTCGGCGGCAACCGCATTGGTGGCGGTATCGAAGGGTTTGACCTCGAACGCGCCCAGCGGCCCGTTCCAGACCAGGGTCTTGCATTGGGACAGACGCGCCGTCAGGTCGGCGATCGAGGCCGGGCCGACGTCCAGCATCATGGCGTCGGCGGGGATGGCGTCCAACAGCACGGTTTCCGACGCCGCCCCCTCGGCGAATTCCTTGGCGACGACGGCGTCGATGGGAAGCACGATTTCGCAGCCCGCCTCGGCGGCCTTGTCCAGAATGCCCTTGGCGGCGTCGGCCATATCGCTTTCACAAAGGGAAAGACCTACATCGATTCCTTGCGCGAACAGGAAGGTGTTGGCCATGCCGCCGCCGATAATCACCATATCGACCTTGCTGACCAGGTGGCCCAGGACCGTCATCTTCGAAGATATCTTGGCGCCGCCGACCAGCGCCGCGACCGGGCGTTCAGGGTTTTCAAGCGCGTCTGACAACGCCACCAATTCCGCCTGCATCAACCGCCCGGCCGCCGACGGCAGCATTTTGGCGATTGCCTCGGTCGAGGCATGCGCCCGGTGGGCACAGGAAAAGGCATCGTTAACGTAAATATTGCCCAGTTCCGCCAGCTTGCCGGCGAAGGCCGCGTCATTGGCTTCTTCTTGCGGGTGGAAGCGCAGATTTTCCAGCATCGCGACGCCGCCGCCGGATGCCAATTGGGCCGCCTTTTCAGCATCATCTCCGATGCAGTCCCCGGCGAAGGCGACATCCCGGCCGAGCGCCTTGGCCAGCGCCGCCGCTACCGGCTTGAGGCTCATGTCGGCGACGACCTGGCCCTTGGGGCGGCCGAAATGGGACATGATAATGACCCCGGCGCCCGCCGCCAGCAGGTCTTTGATGGTCGGCAGCGAGCGTTCAATTCGGGTGGCGTCGGTAACGTTGCCGTTTTTCATCGGCACATTCATATCGCACCGTACCAGGACCCGTTTGCCCTGTACGTCCAGATCGTCGATGGTTTTGAAACTGCTCATAAGGACCCCTTGAAATGTGGCTGCCGTTATCCCCCGTGGAAGGCCTAGAGCGCAAGACCCGTTTGAGCCGTTGCCGGCCACTCAAAAGGGTGGGCCGTGATCACCAAAGGACGGCAACGACGGCGGCGATGCCGAACGCCACCGATGCCGCCACCCTGAGGGCGCCGACCGGCGGAATATCTTCGGCAACGGTTTCATTTAAATTGGCCAAGTTTTTCTTGCGGCCGGTCCACATGGCGCGAATGAGATTGTCCTTCGTTGAAAACGAAACGAACAACACGGCGGCGACGTGAACGGCGATCAAACTCCACAACAGGGTGTTCAAGATTTCGTGGACCTCGCCCAGGCCATCGGCAAGCCCCGCCCCGGCGATGTGGGCCAGCGGTCCTTTTTCACCCTCGTCACCGGCAAAAAGCCCGCTTGCGACCAGGACGGCCAGCACCGCCAGCAGGATGACGATCATCCAGCCCCCGGCCGGGGTGTGGCCAAGGAAGCGGGCCGGGGCCGGTTGCAACATCTCCTTCATATGGGTGCGGACCACGGACCACGGGTATAGGAAATCACTAAACCGGGCATGACGGGTGCCGGCCACCCCCCAGGCGAGACGAAAGACGACCAGTCCCATGACCCCGTAGCCGGTCGCCAAGTGGGTCCAGAATAGCGCTCCTTCGGCCTCGGAGGTGACCCATGCCAGCAACACCAGGATCGCCAACGACCAGTGAAAGACCCGGGTCGGCAAATCCCAGACCCGGACGGTTTTTTTTGCGATGTCGGTTTCTTCGCTCATGGCGGAAAAACTAGAACCTTATTAGGGCGAAAAAGAGGCTGCTTTCGGACGCCGCCAAGGCGTCACTTGGTCAATGCCTCGATTTTCTTTTTGACGGCCTCGGCTTTTTCTTTTTCTCCCAGCACCGCATAGGCCTTGGCCAATCGTTGCCAGCCGGCGAGATCGTCGGGGTTTTCCTTGAGCCGCTCGGCCAGGCGGTTGACCATGGACCGGACCATCTTGTCGCGGTCGGTGGCCGACATCTGGCCGGCGGCTTCCACATCCGCGGCGCTCGGCCCCCTTGGGGTGGCGCCGGGAGCAGGACTGGAGGCGCCTGGGGAAGTAGCGGGCGGCATCGACGTCATCGGCAGGGACGATGATTTGGGCGCCCCCAAACCCCTGGTCAACGCCAGCGCCACCGCACGGGCCGATGGTTTTACCGTGTCGGGGTCGATGCCCAGTTCCTTGGCGGCCACGGCGATTTTCTGGTTGATGGTTTCCAGCCAGGGGGCGTCGGCGGGCGACAGCTGGATCAGGTCCGTCCAGGTCTGTAGGGCGCCGCTGATGTTACCGGTCTGGGCTTGTTCGAGGCCAAGGTAATACCGCGCCTTGGGGTCGAAGGGATCGGTGGCAAGGATATCGGTGAACAGTTTTTTCGCCCTCGCCGTGATCCGGCCATCTTCGGCCACGACCATGGCTTCGGCGTAACTGGCGACGATATCGGGGCGGCGGTCGGAAAGTTCAGTGGCGCGGCGGAAGGCTTCCAGCGCGTCGTCGAATTCGCTGATGGTCAGGTAGGTCCGGCCCAACAGCAGCCAGCCCTTGATGTCGTCGGGCTTCTTTTTCAGGGTTTCGACCAGCTTCGCCGCCAACTGCAACACCTCGGCCTTTTCCAGGCGGCCCTGGCGGGCCTCGATTTCGGCGCTGATGTCGCGTTGGGCGTGGGGCAGGTTCGGCTGGTTGGGGGAGCCGAGAACGATATAGAATCCGAAGGCGATAACCGGCGTCACGGCGGCAAGGCATGCGGCGACGGCGCGGCTGAGCGAGCGGTGCCCGGTATGGGC
>DASCOC010000156.1:0-2881 GCA_036011805.1 Rhodospirillales bacterium | reverse complement strand
CGATTGCGGATTTGCTGGGCTTCATCCTGCGGCCTCTCTACCGGCGCGAAGGGCGCACTTGCGTTGTTGTAATCAATAAGAGTGCCCTATTAAGTGCCCACCATATATCGAAAACAAGCGCGTGTAAAGTGAAGCGTCTGCATTCAGTACGCTGTTAATACGTGTATATTTCAAGATATTGTTGAAACTATCGGATAATCTTCAGATAATATCATCTGACTACGAATCAGGAGGTTGGGAGTTCGAGTCTTCCCGGGTGCGCCATCCTTTAAATGAGTTGGTTTTTTTTAAGACCCCGCCTTGGCGTCTTCGACCAGGTCCTTAAAGCGCTTGGTCAGGTTGGAGGCCGCGTACTCGGAAATCTGATAGGCCCAACCCTTGGTCCTGGCCGTGATGGCGGCAGCCTTTTCGGTGGCCTCGCCCGCCGTTCCCGACGCTTGTACTTTTAGCCAATAGGCGCCGTCCTGCTTGGCAACCATGGTTTTGATGGAAAGCCCGTCGAAGGTGGTGAAGTCCGTGGTGACGGTGGCGGCGGCATCGAACGGGGTATCATCCTTGCGGACATCATTGAGCTGAAAATTATTGAGCGCCCGCCCGGCACTGCCCAGTTCCGCCTGGGAAATGAGTTTTTTGCCCGCCGGCATATTATCAATTTTGAAATCCTCGGCTTTCTCCGTCGGCTTCGAGATGTTGACGGTCTCGCCGTCGGGGTGGCGGATGACGATGTTTTTCACCCGGGAGAATCCGATATTGACGATCTTGCGTTCCAGCCAGTTGTTGCGGTCCTTGGAGGCGTCGGTGGTGCCCGCCGCCAACCAGGTCTGATCGATGTCGGGTTTGCGCACGTAAACGCCGCCGGTGGTGGTGCCGGCCAGGTTTGGCCGCCGCTTGCCGACGATCAGTTCGGCCAGCACCGCGCCGCCGGTATCGAACAATTGGATCTTCCTGGATTTAGCACCCTCGGCCTCCAGGTTTTGAAGCTCCAGCTTGGCGAACTTTTCCTTGGCCTTGGTTTTCGGTTCCCATAACCGCAATTGCGACAGCCCTAAGATCGCGCGTTGGACCCGGACCTGGCGGGCGGCGTAGCCGTCGCGCTCATTCATGGTCCAGCCGTTGTCATTTTTGATCAGGGTGATCCGGCCCTTGGCGTGTTCAATGACGACGGCGGCGATGTCGTTGGCCCGATCGATCAGTTTCGGGAACACCCTGTCGCCGGCGCCGGCGGCGGGCTGATAGCCCTGGTTCAGGCCCGGCGCCAACACCGCCGCGCCGAGCGCTACGACGGTAAGGATGCTAACAACGACAAATGTTTTCGGTGACACGGTCTGGGATCCTTTTTATTCCGTCACGACCTGGGTCTTGCGGCGAAACCGGCCGATGAGGGCGGCAACAATGGCGCCGAAACCCAACAGCAGCGGAATAAGGCCGATGTTGAGAAACTTAAGCAACGCTTCCAGGCGGTCGATGTCCTTGCGCAACGCCGCCTGAACATCCCGAAGGCCCTTGCGAATTCCGACGATTTCGTTTCGGGATTCTTGGATAGCGGTCCTGTCATCGGCGCTGACAACGACTTCCTGTTCACCGCCACGACGCCGTTGCAGCGATTCCAGCTTGGCGCGCGCGGCTTCCAGCTTGGTCTGAAGATCGCGTTCCTTGGTCCGGAACTGGCGTTCCGCCGCCTGGCGGATATCTTGGACCATGGCGAAGGGCCGGGTCGATTTGGCGCGGCCCCTGAGCCCGATCAGGTCATTGCTGCCGCCGAGGTTATCGAGCGCGCTGACCACGAAATCGGCGTTGTTGGCGTAGGGCACCAAAAGCTGCTGGCCCAGAAGCTGACGGATTTCGGCCCAGAACCGGTCATGCAGCATATCGACATCGGAGACCACAATCAGGTTGGCCGGCGTTGTCGATTGGGCCAGATGCTTCGGCGGCACGCCCTTGGCCGGCTTGCCGTCTTTTTCTTTGGGCGGACCGTCGGGGAAGGCCGTCTTGACGGTGCCGTTGATACGCGCCGCCAGCATCAATGGCTTGCCCTCGACCTTGAAGTCACGGAACAGACCGACGGCGTCGGGCCGGGACATGACCTTTGCCGCCTCGATGGCCATCGACCGGGGCCCGGTGGAGATCAACGGCTGGACCTTGATTCCTTCCGCGCCGGTGGGCTCCAAAATACCGGCGCCGGCGAAATTCAGCGAACTGATGTTGCCGGTGATGGTGTCTCCGGTATCGAAGTTTCTCTTATCCAACCCCAGCCAAATCACGTAATCGACGACCGACGTTTTGCCGCCGACCCGGACGTTGACGCGCCTAGCCGCGTCCAGGTCGCCGGCGACTTTATTTTCGGCCAGCTTGAGCCCCCAGGTGGTGAGGATTTTATTGAAGTCCGACACCGGCAGGCTTTGCATGCGCCCGTCGGGGGGAACGTCGACCTCGGCGTTGGCATCGACGAAGACCATCACCCTGCCGCCGCCGAGCACGAACTGGTCGATGGCATATAAGGTGAAGTCATCCAAACCCTTGGGGTGGACCAGCATCAGGATATCGATGTCGTCGGGGATTTCGCGCATTTGCTGGGGCAGCGGCTTAACGGTGAAGAAATCGCTGATTTGGTCCAGCACCGACCAGCGCGGCGCCTGTTGGTACGGCGGTTGCGCGGCGCCGCCGTTGATCGGCAGCGCAGACATTACCCCGATCACTTTGCGTTCCGGGTCGGCCAGGATGTAAATTATGCGGGTCAGGTCGTATTCCAGGAAGGTTTCCCGCTCCGGTGTGAAAAACGGGATTCCGGCTTTGTCGTCGGTGCTGTTGGAGGCGGAAAGGCCGAAATAGCCGAGATCGCCGGCCTCGTTCAATGGAATCCCCTGTAGGCCGGCGGCGACGG
>DASCOC010000155.1:0-2277 GCA_036011805.1 Rhodospirillales bacterium | reverse complement strand
GACTCGTCCATCGAATTCCTACCCAAACCGTTCAGCCTCAAAGGCCTGGCGGCCAAGGTCAAAGAGGTGATGGCGGGGTAGCGGGCTTGTTGGGTGAACCGCCAAACTTGGACCAATATGTCGTCTCCCCGCACCCGGTGACAACAAACACCGACAACAGAATAAATAGCTTATTCCTTCCGCATAACATGTGATCACGGATATCCCGCCAAAGCCGATCCATACCGTGCGCCTTCAAGGTTGATTACACTGATCCTGATATACCATGCATGAGTGTTTTTCCGGCCAAAAACACAAAATTCAACATGAACAAAAATCGAATATATCTTGAATTATTCTTTAAAATCAAGTGATTAAAAAAATTACTTGATTAGGAGAACAAAACGTGTACTTTTGGGGTCAACAGAGGCTTAAAAGATTCGACGCCTTGCGTTGAACCATTAATGAACATGTGAAATAAGAAAGGCTGTACCATGTCGGAAACACCGTTGCGTGTCGTGGAGAAAGAAGACGTGAATAAGAACAAGGCCCTGGAAGCGGCGATTACCCAGATCGAGCGATCCTTCGGTAAGGGCTCGGTGATGCGCCTCGGCCAACGCGACGTGGTCCAGACCGAGGTCTTTTCCACCGGTTCCATCAACCTTGATATCGCGCTCGGCATCGGCGGCCTGCCCCGTGGCCGTGTCGTCGAAGTCTACGGCCCGGAAAGTTCCGGCAAGACGACGCTGGCGCTGCATGGGGTGGCCGAGGCCCAGAAGGCCGGCGGTACCTGTGCCTTCATTGACGCCGAACACGCCCTCGACCCGGTCTATGCCGCTAAGCTCGGCGTCGATGTCGAAAATCTGCTGATTTCGCAACCCGACTGCGGCGAACAGGCGTTGGAAATCGCCGACACCCTGGTTCGTTCCGGCGCCATCGACGTGCTGGTGATCGACAGTGTTGCCGCCCTGGTGCCGAAAGCCGAACTGGAAGGCGAAATGGGCGACCACCACGTCGGCCTGCAGGCGCGGCTGATGAGCCAGGCGCTGCGCAAGCTGACCGGTTCGGTGGCCAAATCCAACACCACCATCATTTTCATCAACCAGATTCGTATGAAGATCGGCGTCATGTTTGGCAACCCGGAAACCACCTCCGGCGGCAACGCGCTTAAGTTCTATTCTTCGGTCCGCATGGAAATCCGCCGTATCGGTGCGATCAAGGACCGTGACGAAGTGATCGGCAACCAGACCCGGGTCAAGGTGGTTAAGAACAAGCTGGCGCCGCCGTTCAAGATGGTCGAATTCGACATCATTTACGGCGAAGGGATCTCCAAAATGGGTGAGATTCTCGATCTCGGCGTCACCGGCGGCATCGTCGAAAAATCCGGCTCCTGGTTCTCGTACAATTCCGAACGCATCGGCCAGGGCCGCGAAAACGCCAAGGCCTACCTGAAGGACAACCCCGAAACCGCCGCCCAGATCGAGGCCTTGATCCGCCAGAACGCCGGCCTGATCGCCGACGAAATGTTGATCGGCTCGCCCGGCGATGACAAAGCCCCCGGTGACACAGACGAAGATGGCGGCGATGGTACGGGCGAAGAAATAGGCGATGACGCCGAAACCACAGCACCGGTGAAGCCGGCGAAAGCCGAAAAAGCCGCCGGGGAATAAATAAGCGAATAAATTTACCGTCTCCTCCCTGGAACGATCGTCCCAACCAGCGGCCCTTTCCCTCCCCCCCGGAAAGGGCCGTATTTTTTGATGCCGGGCTTGGGGTCAAATGCGCCCTTTAATTGCGCCGTGCCCCGTGTTGGGCGTTTCAATCTTGGCCGTCGTTGCCTAAATTAATTGCCATGCAGACGGTTAACGATATCCGCCGGGCGTTTTTGGACTACTTCATCGGCCACGGCCACGATGAGGTGGCCTCGGCGCCGCTGGTGCCGTTGAACGATCCGACCTTGATGTTCATCAACGCCGGCATGGTCCAGTTCAAGAACGTCTTCACCGGTAATGAGACCCGGCCCTATGATCGCGCCGTGACCTCGCAGAAATGCGTGCGCGCCGGCGGCAAGCATAACGACCTGGAAAACGTCGGCTACACGGCGCGCCATCACACCTTTTTCGAGATGTTGGGCAATTTCTCGTTCGGCGATTATTTCAAGGATCTGGCCATCGAACTGGCCTGGAATCTGGTGACCAAGGATTTCGGTCTCGCCGCGGACAAGCTTCTGGTCACCGTTTACGCCGAGGACGATCAGGCCTTCGATCTGTGGAAGAAAATCGCCGGCTTGCCGGAAAG
>DASCOC010000154.1:0-3088 GCA_036011805.1 Rhodospirillales bacterium | reverse complement strand
GGTACGGGATGGTGTCCTTCTGCCCCTTGATTTCGACGAGGACTGGGTTGATTGACTTGTGCACATGCAGCGCCCACAGGTGCACGAACACCAGCGCGAACAGCACGAACGGCAACACGTAATGGAAGGAGTAAAAGCGGTTCAGCGTCGGGTTATCGACCGAGAACCCACCCCACAGCCAGGTGACGATGGCCTCGCCGATCAAGGGGATGGCGGAAAACAGGTTGGTGATCACCGTCGCCGCCCAGAAGCTCATCTGCCCCCACGGCAGCACGTAGCCCATGAACGCGGTCGCCATCATCGCCAGCACGATGAAAACACCCAGTATCCACAACAATTCGCGCGGTTCCTTGAACGACCCGTAATACATGCCGCGGAACATGTGGATGTAGACGATGATGAAGAACATCGAGCCGCCATTGGAGTGGAGATAGCGCATCAGCCAGCCGTAATTGACGTCGCGCATGATCCGTTCCACCGATTCGAAAGCGTAATCCACATGCGGGGTGTAGCTCATCGCCAAAACGATGCCGGTGACGATCATGATCACCAGCACGATTCCGGCGAGCGAGCCGTAGTTCCACCAGTAATTCAGGTTTTTCGGCGTCGGATAACCGGACCCTACCGATTCGTCGATAAAATGGAAGATCGGCAGCCGGTATTCGATCCATTTGATGACCGGGTTCTCGTAGAATTTGTTGCTCATGGTCCGCCCCCTATCCGATCTTGACCGAGGTGTCGGTCAGAAATGTATACACCGGGACCGGAAGATTGGTCGGCGCCGGGCCTTTGCGGATACGCCCGGAGGTGTCGTAGTGGGATCCATGGCACGGGCAGAACCAGCCGCCGAATTCACCCTTGGGGTCGTTCGCCTTCTGGCCCAGCGGAATGCAGCCCAAATGGGTGCACACCCCAACCATGATCAGCCACTCGGGTTTTTTGACCCGGTCCTTGTCGGCTTCGGGGTCGATCAGGTCATCTAAAGGCACGGCCTCGGCGGTCTTGATCTCTTCCGCCGTGCGGTGACGGACGAACACCGGTTTGCCCTGCCAAACCACGGTGATCGACTGGCCTTCCTCGATCGGCTCCAAATCAACCTCGGTGGTTGATAGGGCCAGCGTGTCGGCGGCCGGGTTCATGTTATCGACAAAGGGCCATACGGCCAATCCTGTGCCGACGGCGCCGACGGCAATGGTGGAAAGAAGCAGAAAATCGCGACGGGCTTTATCGTCGCTGTTGGCTGTCTCGGTCATGGGTTTGTCCTTATTCCGGTCCTTGGCGTTTCCGGTGGTGCGCACACTCTACTATGTAACGTCCCGTTTTCAAATATGGATACGGTTTGCGGGCTGCAACGAATTGGTAAGCGAAAAATGTAATTTATAAGCCTGTTGGCGTGGATACGAATGGGGCGGAAGGTATAATGCGGGAAATCCGGTTGCAAGAGGTTATCCGGCTTTGCCGCTATTCACCAAAAGGATCTGAATTTCATGCGCATGGCGCTCTATCAACCCGACATTCCCGGTAACGCCGGCGCCATGATGCGGACGGCGGCGTGCCTGGGCGTCGGCGTCGATATCATCGGGCCGTGCGGGTTTGTGCTGTCGGACAAACAGATGCGCCGCGCCGGCATGGATTACCTGGACCGGCTGGACTGGACCGACCATGCATCGTGGCAATCCTTTCAAGATTCCCGCGCCGCCGCCAATGGCGGCCGTTTGGTGGTGTTGACGACGAAGGCGGAAACCGATTATGCGCAATTCACCTTCCGCCCCGATGACATTGTTATGGCGGGCCGCGAAAGCGCCGGAGTGCCCGATGACGTCCACGCCGCCGCCGATGCCAGGGTCCGGATTCCGATGGCGCCGGGCATGCGGTCCTTGAATGTCGCCGCGGCGATGAGCATGGTGTTGGGCGAGGCGTTGCGCCAGACCGGGAGTTTCCCGGAAAATAAGTCCGGGGAATTCCCGAAGGACACGGGCTGAATAGGCTGACCATGAGCGCGGAAAACGATTACGGCGACGACAAGAAAAAACAGGCCTCGGCCTGGTTTGAATCCTTTCGCGACGACTTGTGTGCGGCGTTGGAGGCCTGTGAGGACGACGTCCACGGACCCAACCCCACCAGCGCCGCCGACGCCGGGCGGTTTGAACGCACCGCCTGGCGGCGCGACGAGGATGGCCCCGGGGGCGGCGATGGTGTCGATCGAGGCGGCGGTGGCGTGATGTCGGTGATGCGGGGCCGGGTTTTCGAGAAAGCCGGCGTCAACGTATCGACCGTGATGGGCGAATTCACCGACGAATTCCGTGACCGCATTCCCGGCGCCAAGGACGATCCCCGGTTTTGGGCGTCCGGGGTCTCGGTGGTCATTCACCCGTGCTCGCCGCTGGTGCCCGCCGCCCACATGAACACCCGGATGATCGTCACCACCCAGGGCTGGTTCGGCGGCGGCGGCGATTTAACCCCGGTGTTTCCCGTCGATGAAGACACCGCCGATTTTCATCAGGCCTATAAAGACGCCTGCGACAAATTTGATGAAAGCTATCATGCGAAGTTCAAGAAATGGTGCGACGACTATTTCTATCTGCCGCACCGGGGCGAGGCCCGCGGCGTCGGCGGCATTTTCTATGACAACCTCAATAGCGGCGATTGGGACAACGACTTCGCCTTCACCCAGGACGTCGGCCGGGCGTTTCTAGACGCCTACCCGACAATCGCGCGGCGCCATATGGGCAAGGACTGGAGCGAAGAGCAACGCCACGCGCAGCTGGTCAAACGCGGACGCTACGTCGAATTTAATTTGCTCTACGACCGCGGCACCACCTTCGGGCTCAAGACCGGCGGCAACACCGAAGCCATCCTGATGTCGATGCCGCCGGAAGTCAGGTGGCCTTAGCTGAATTCTTGGGGGCTGCCGGTCATTGAAGTCTTCCGCCGTAATGTCCGCTTATGGCTGCCACCTCAATCGGTCGACGCAACACATGCATTAAATCTTTCCGCCGGCGTTTCAAATTCCAGCGTCTTTCGTGGTCGCTCATTGAGCTGACGAGCTACTTTATTCAGCTCAGCTTGCGAGTATACCGACAAGTCC
>DASCOC010000153.1:0-18192 GCA_036011805.1 Rhodospirillales bacterium | reverse complement strand
GCAACCGGTTGTTGGTCACCGGCGTCGTATTGTCGCTGGCGTTCACGGCGATCGGCGTGCGTCTGGTCGACCTGACCGTATTCAAGGGCGGCGGCGAACCGAGGCTGGCGCATATCGAATCCAATCCGGAGGTGGCCTCCGGGCGCGCCGACATCGTTGACCGCAACGGTATTCTTCTCGCCACCAGCCTGCCGACGGCATCCCTTTATGCCGATCCCGGCGCTGTCCTCAATGCCCGGGAAGTCGCCGACAAGCTGATCACGGTGTTGCCCGAACTCAACCGCCAGGAACTTCTCGGCAGACTCAAGATAAAATCCAGGTTTGTCTGGCTCACCCGCAACCTGACGCCGAAACAACAATACCGGGTCAATCGCTTAGGGCTGCCGGGGTTGGGGTTCCAGCGCGGAGAACGCCGGGTCTACCCGCACGGTCGTCTGGCGGCGCATGCGCTCGGCCTGACCGATGTCGATGGCCGCGGCATTGCCGGGCTTGAACAGAATTTCGACCGCGACCTTCGCGCCGGAAACCGCATTCAGGTGTCGTTGGATATCCGTATCCAGTCGATGATGCGCCAGGAATTGGCCGCCGCGATCAGGGAATTCCGGGCCATCGGCGCCGCCGGGGTGGTGCTCGACGCCAATACGGGGGAATTGGTGTCGCTGGTATCGCTGCCTGATTTCGATCCGAATGAGCCGTCGTCGGCCGGTGGTGAGACGGCGTTCAACCGGGTCACCAAGGGCGTCTATGAGATGGGCTCAACGTTTAAGTTGTTCACCGCCGCCATGGCGCTCGATTCAGGCACGGTCGATCTCAACAGCGGTTATGACGCCAGCCAGCCGATCAAGATTTCCCGGTTTACCATCCGTGATTTTCACGCCAAGAATCGCTGGCTGTCGGTGCCGGAGATCGTCGTCTATTCGTCCAATATCGGCGCCGCCAAGATGGCCGTCGACGTCGGCACCCAAACCCAAAGGGACTACCTGGACCGTTTCGGCCTGTTGCGCACGCCGGCCCTGGAGCTGCCGGAAGTCGGCAAGCCCCTGGTGCCGAAGCGGTGGCGTGAGATCAACACCATGACGATTGCTTATGGCCATGGCATTGCCGTTTCGCCCCTGCAATTGGCCAGCGGCGTCGCCGCCCTTGTAAACGGCGGCCGTTACGTGCCGCCGACGGTGTTGAAAAGCGACGCTGCCAGCCCGGCCCCGGGCAAAAGGGTGCTGTCGGAAGAAACCTCTGAACAGATGCGCGGCTTGATGCGCCTGGTCGTTAACAGCGGCACCGGGCGCAAGGCCGCCGCCAAGGGCTATGCCGTCGGCGGTAAAACCGGCACCGCGGATAAGCTGGCGGTGCGGGGCTACCGTAAGAACGCCACCATATCGTCTTTTGTCGGCGCCTTTCCCATGAACGCGCCCCGATACATCGTGCTGGTGGTGGTGGACGAACCGAAGGGCAACGCGCGGACCTTCAATTACGCCACCGGCGGCTGGGTCGCGGCGCCGGCGGTGGGCCGGGTCGTCCAACGCATGGCCTCGTTGATCGGCATGGCGCCCGACCGGCAGCCAGTTCCGGCCAAGGATCCGGTCAAGAAACCCATGATCAAGGCTCTAGCGCCGCCGAAGGTGGCCCCGGCGCCAAAGCAACAAACCGCAACGGCTCCCCCAGCCACGGTGCCGAAGCAGAACCGTTCTCAGACCGGCGAGGCCCTCATGTTGGAGAGGGTTCGGGCCGTGCTTGGGGGGCGTGACGATAACAGCGAGGCCGATTCCCCCGGCCCACCGGAGCAGGCGCTTGCGACTTATTGATGTCTTGGATGGAACCGAGATGAAAGTGACGGACCAGACGGTCGTTAACGAAACGGATATTATCGGGCTCACCTGTGATTCCCGCCAGGTAGAGCCCGGCTTTATTTTTGCCGCGCTTCCCGGAACGGAATTAGACGGACGGGATTACATCGACGATGCCCTTGGCCGCGGCGCCGCCTGTGTGTTGGCGCCCGAGGGAACTAGCATCAACGAGGCGTCCGTGCCCTTATTGCGCGATGCCAATCCCAGGCGCCAATACGCGTTAATGGCGTCGGCCTTTTTCGAGACCCAACCCGATCTCATCGCCGCCGTCACCGGCACCAACGGCAAGACATCGGTGGTCACTTTCCTGCGCCAGATATGGACCGGCTTGGGCGCAAAGGCGGCCAGCGCCGGCACCCTGGGCATCGTCGCCAAGGGGTTCGAGAACCGCAAAAGCCTGACCACGCCCGACTCGGCTGAATTGCACCGGAATCTTCGCGATCTGGCGCGTTTCGGCATCAGGCGGCTGGCGTTGGAAGCGTCGTCCCATGGTCTCAGCCAGCACCGCCTGGACGGGGTCAGGGTTGCCATTGCCGGGTTCACCAACCTGACCCGCGATCATCTCGATTATCACGGCTCCATGGACGACTATCTGGCCACCAAGCTGAGGCTGTTTACCGAAATCATCGCCGCCGACGGCACCGCCGTCATCAACGCCGATGGGGAATTCGCCGGCGCCGTTGAGACGGCTTGCCGCGACCGTGGGCTCAAGGTCATGACCTATGGCGAGGCCGGCGCCGACGTTCGTCTGGACGCCAGCGAGGTCGTCGCCGACGGGTATCAACTCGACATCACCGTGGCCGGAAAATCCGTCCAGGTAATGTTGCCCCTCATTGGTGGCTTCCAGGTTTCCAATGCGCTTTCGGCGCTGGCGTTGGCGGTGGCGTCCGGCGAGGACGCGCAAGCCTGCTTGGCGCAACTGGAACAATTGAAAGGCGCCCCCGGACGGGTCCAGCTTGTCGGCCAGCATCCGACGGGCGCCCCGGTTTTCGTCGATTACGCCCACACCCCGGATGCACTCAAAAGCATCCTCCAAGGTCTTCGCCCCCATGCCGACGGACGTTTGCATGTTGTGTTCGGGTGCGGTGGCGACAGGGATATCGGAAAACGCGCCGAGATGGGCGCCATTGCCAGGGAAGAGGCCGACGTGGTGATCGTCACCGACGATAATCCCCGCACCGAGGTCGCCGCCGACATCCGAGGGGAAATTCTGGCGGCGGTCCCGTCGGCGACGGAAATTGCCGATCGGGCCGAGGCGATCGTGGCTGCGGTCAAGGGCCTGCGGGCCGGAGATATTCTTGTCGTCGCCGGTAAAGGCCACGAAAAGGGGCAAGTCATCGGCACCGAGACCCGGCCCTTCGATGATGTACATGTCGTCCGCGACGCCCTCCACAAGGTGTCCTCATGACCCCGGCAATGGAATCAGGACTTTGGACCGCCGCGGAAGCGATGGCGGCCACCAATGGCCAAATGGAAGGCGAGGCCGACGCTGAATGGCGGGCCGAGGGGGTTTCCATCGACAGCCGAATGGTCAATCCCGGCGACCTGTTCGTCGCCATCCGGGGGCCTAAGTTCGACGGTCACGATTTCGCCGCCGATGCGTTGGCCGCCGATGCCGCGGCGGCGGTGGTCGACCGCCGCCCCGATGGCATTGAAGACGATGCGCCGTTGCTGATCGTCAATGAAACCACCATCGCCCTGGAAGATCTTGGCCGCGCCGCCCGCAGCCGCACCAACGCCAAAATCATCGCCGTCACCGGCAGCGTCGGGAAGACCGGCACCAAAGAGGCGTTGCGCTTCGTGCTTGAAAAGCAAGGCCGCTGCATGGCCAGCGAGGGCAGCTTCAACAATCATTGGGGGGTGCCGCTCAGTCTGTCCCGGATGCCGGCGGACACCGACTTCGGCATTTTTGAGATCGGCATGAACCATGCCGGAGAAATCACCCCGTTGACGGAGATGGTGTCACCCCATGTCGCCGTCATTACCAATGTCGAGGCCGTGCACAGCGCCCATTTCGACTCCATCGAAGCCATTGCCGATGCCAAGGCTGAAATTTTCCAAGGCTTAGGGTCCGACGGCGCCGCCGTCATTAACCGTGACAGCGTGCTGTACGACCACCTTCATGCCGCCGCCATAGCGGCAAACATCAATAACGTCATTGGCTTCGGCGGCCATCCCGAGGCTCGGGTCCGGGTGACCGAGGTCAGTATCGAAAGTGACGGATCGACCATCCGGGCGTTGGTCGACGGAGAAGAAATTCTATACCGGTTGGGGCTTCCGGGCCGCCATTGGGTGATGAACTCGCTCGCCGTTTTGGCCGCCGTCCATGCCGCCGGGGGCGATGTGCCCGAAGCCGCAGCGGCGCTTTCGGCTATACACGGGCTCAAGGGACGCGGCCTGCAACACACGGTGGCCATGGAGGGCGGGTCGTTTGTCGTCATCGATGAAAGTTACAATGCGTCCCCAGTCTCCATGCGCGCCGCCCTGGAAATCCTGGGACAGTTGCAACCCGAAGGAAACGGCCGGCGAATCGCCGTCCTCGGCGATATGCTGGAACTGGGAGAGCAATCGGAAGCAGCGCACGCGGAGTTGGCCGAAACCCTGATCGCCGAAAAAATAGATTTGGTGTTCACCGCCGGCCAGTACATGGCGGCCCTTTGGGAAGCCTTGGCTGAACCCATGCGGGGCGGTAACGCCATCAGCGCGGCCGAGGTGCTGGCCCAAGTGACCGATGCCATCCGTCCGGGCGATGTTGTCGTCGTCAAGGGATCGGCCGGGTCCAAGACCGGGCCGATCGTCGATGCCCTTCTTGAGATGGGCGCCGGTCCGCAAACCCACGAACACGCGGTTAACGGTTAGGGGGGCGGCATGCTTTATCAACTTCTTTACCCGATGGCCGATCAGTTCCCGGTGCTGAATGTTTTCAGGTACCTCACCTTCCGCACCGGCGGCGCCATTATGACGGCACTGATCGTCGGCTTCATGTTCGGGCCGGTCCTGATCAATATGTTGAAGAGCCGCCAGGGCACCGGCCAGCCGATCCGCAGCGACGGCCCGGAAGGCCACCTGTTGACGAAAAAAGGGACGCCGACCATGGGCGGCTTCCTGATATTGTTGGCGTTGACAGTGGCGACGTTGTTATGGGCCGATCTTCGAAACGTCTATGTGTGGGCGGCGCTCGGCGTCACCATCGGTTACGGTGTTATCGGATTCTTTGATGACTACCTCAAGGTCACCCGCCAGGATTCCAGCGGGTTGCCGGGTAAATTGAAACTGTTGTTGCAGGCGGCGATCGCCCTGGTCGCGGCCTTCGTCATCGCCGATCAGTTGCCTGCGGCGTTGACGACGACCTTGGCGGTGCCATTTTTCAAGAACCTTCTGATCGACCTGGGTTGGATATTTATCCTTTTTTCCGTGCTGGTCATGGTCGGTGCGTCGAACGCCGTCAACCTGACCGACGGCCTTGATGGCCTGGCTATTGTGCCGGTGATGATCGCCGCCGGCGTGTTTGCGCTGATCGCCTATTTGGTCGGTAATTCGGTGTTCTCCACCTATTTGCAGCTTCACCACGTTCCCGGCTCCGGCGAGCTGGCGGTGTTCCTGGGCGCGTTGGTCGGCGGCGGCTTGGGGTTCCTGTGGTTCAACGCGCCACCGGCCAAGGTGTTCATGGGCGATACCGGGTCGCTATCGCTGGGCGGCGCGCTCGGCACCATCAGCATCATCACCAAACACGAACTGGTGTTGGCCATCGTCGGCGGCCTGTTCGTTCTGGAAACGATTTCGGTCATCGTTCAGGTGGTGTCGTTCCGGTTGACCGGAAAGCGGATCTTCGCGATGGCACCGCTGCACCATCATTTCGAAAAGAAGGGATGGGCCGAAAGCACCATTGTCATCCGGTTTTGGATTATCGCATCGATCTTGGCCTTGGCCGGCCTATCGACGCTGAAGTTGAGATGAGGGAAGCTTGATGATCGACGTTTTTCCCTTTGCAGGTTATCCGGTCGCCGTCTTTGGGCTCGGCCGTTCCGGGTTGACGGCGGCCAAGTCGCTGGCCCGAAGCGACGCCGAGGTCGAGGCTTGGGATGACAATGAGGCGGCCCGCGAAAATGCCGAGGACGCCGGCGTGCCGCTGGTCGATCTTTATACGTGCGACTGGAGCCAGCATTCCACCCTGGTATTGAGCCCCGGCATTCCCCTGCATCACCCAAAACCGCACGAGATCGTCGAGAAGGCCGCCGCCGCCAACGTCGAGATCATCGGCGATGTCGAATTGCTGGTGCGCGCCCAGCGTGAAGCCGCCTTTATCGGGATCACCGGCACCAACGGCAAATCGACGACCACCGCCTTGATCGGTCACATCATGCAGGTCTCCGGCCGCGACGCCGAAGTCGGCGGTAATCTGGGCATGCCGGCGCTGGACCTTGATCCGCTCGGCAACGAAGGCACCTACGTGCTGGAGATGTCGTCCTATCAGTTGGAATTGACCAAATCCATAACCTTCGATGTCGCGGTGCTGCTCAACATCAGCCCCGACCATTTGGACCGCCACGGCGGCATGGATGGCTATATCGCGGCGAAGAAATTGATCTTTCACCGCCAGACGGCGCCGCGCACCGCCGTCGTCGGCATCGATGACGATCGCTGCCGTGCCATCTATGAAGAATTGAAAGCCGCCGGCGAACAAGTGGTGATTGGAATTTCCGGCAACGAGCGGGTTCACGGCGGCGTCTATGTCATTGACGGCGAGATGATCGATGACACCGAGGGCAAGGAAACCCCGGTCATGGACCTGAGCGGTATCCCCAGTCTGCCCGGCCGGCACAACTGGCAAAACGCCGCCGCCGCCTATGCCGCGGCAAAATCCGCCGGCGTCCAGGCGCACGCAGCGATGGCCTGTATCCAGAGCTACCCCGGCCTGGTCCACCGTCAGGAACCGATCGCCATTATCGACGGCATCGGCTACGTCAACGATTCCAAGGCCACCAACGCAGACGCCGCGAACCGCGCGTTGGCTTGCTATGACGCCGTTTACTGGATCGTCGGCGGGCGGCCCAAGGAAGGCGGCTTGAAAGCGGTGGAGCCCAACCTGGGCCGAGTCCGTCATGCCTTCCTGATCGGCGAAGCGGCGATGGAATTTTCGCAGTTTCTGGACGGCCGGGTGCCGATGACGCTGTCCGGCGATCTCAAGGCGGCGCTGGGTGATGCCCGCAAGCTGGCCAAGAAAGATAAGGCGCCCGGCGCCGTGGTGTTGTTGTCGCCGGCCTGCGCCTCGTTCGATCAGTTCGATGATTTTGAGGCCCGCGGCGACGCCTTCCGCGATATGGTCGAGGCGCTTCCCGGCAAGACCCTGGACCCGTTCGACGAGGCGGGCGTTTTCCCGTCCGTTTTGGGCACCGGTAATGACGGGGGGAATGCCTGATGAGCGCCATTGCCCGCACCGATACCAGCCTCGTCGGCCGTTGGTGGTGGACCGTCGACCGTTGGACCCTGGCGGCGCTGGCATCCATCGTCGTCGTCGGCGCGGTGTTGACCCTGGCGGCCTCGCCGCCGGTGGCCGAGCGTCTCGGGTTCGATACCTTTTATTTCGTCCGCCGCCAATTTGTCTTCCTGGGCCTGGCGGTGGCGGTGATCTTCGCGATCTCGTTTTTGGGCCCCCGGAATATCCGGCGTCTGGCCGTGTTCACCATGGTCGGCGCCATCATCCTGATGGTGGCGACACTGTTCCTGGGCGCCGAAATCAAGGGCGCGACCCGCTGGCTGCATATCGGTTCGTACTCCCTGCAGGCGTCGGAATTCGTCAAGCCCGGGTTCGCCGTTGTCTGTGCCTGGATGTTCTCGGAACAACGCCTCAATGGCCGGTTCCCCGGGTACGCCATCTCCACGGGCTTGTTTTTGTTGGTCGCCGGCTTGTTGTTGATGCAGCCGGATGTCGGCATGTCCATGGTTATCGCCGCCATATGGGGGGTGCAGTTATTCGTTGCCGGTCTGCCGCTATTGCTGGTGATGGGCATTGGCTTCGGCTTCCTGGCCGCTTCCGTCGGCGCCTATTTCGCCTTCGGCCACGTCCAGGTCCGGGTCGACCGCTTCCTGGACCCGGCCGGTGGCGAAAGCTATCAGGTCAGCCGCGCGCTCGAAGCCTTCTACAACGGCGGCTGGGCCGGGCGCGGTCCCGGCGAGGGCAGGGTCAAGGAGGTTCTTCCCGATGCCCACGCCGATTTCATTTTTGCCGTCGCCGGCGAGGAATTCGGCCTGGTGTTGTGCCTGGTCATGGTCGCCCTGTTCGCCTTCGTCGTGCTCAGGGGCTTCAGCCGGGTGTTGAAGTCGGACGATCTGTACGTGTTGCTGGCGACCACCGGGCTGCTGGTCCAATTCGCCGTCCAGGTGATTATCAACATGGCGTCGAATATCAACCTGATGCCGCCCAAGGGCATGACCCTGCCGTTCGTATCCTACGGCGGCTCATCGACATTAGCGCTGGCGGTGGGCATGGGCATGGTCCTGGCGTTGACGCGGGACCGGCCGGGCGGGGGGGTAAGCCGATGACGAACCAGGGTCATTTGGTCGTTCTCGCCGCTGGCGGTACCGGTGGACATATGTTCCCGGCCGAAGCCCTGGCCGCCGAGTTGACCCGGCGGGGGTGCCGTTTGGCATTGATCACCGATCGCCGCGGCGGCGCCTGGAATGGCGCCCTGGACGGCATCGAAACGCATCGTATCCGGGCCGGGGGCCTGGCCGGGAAAAGCTTCGCCCAGCGCCTGCAAAGCGGTCCCGAATTGGCCATTGGCACGTGGCAGGCGAGGGGCCTGTTGAAACGCCTAGATCCGCGCTGCGTCGTCGGCTTCGGCGGCTATGCGTCGGTGCCGACTATGCTGGCCGCCAGCTTCGGTGGCTATCACACCGCCATTCACGAACAGAACGCCGTGCTGGGCCGGGCCAACCGTCTGTTGGCGTCGCGGGTCGATTGCATCGCCACCGCCTTTGAAAAATCCGAAGGCCTGCCGGACCAGGCCGCCGCCAAGGCCCGTCATACGGGAATGCCGGTCCGGCCCGCCTTCACGGCGGTGCGGGATACGCCCTATCCGGTGTTATCGTCGGATGGGCCGGTGTCGCTTCTTATTATCGGCGGCAGCCAAGGGGCGCATGTGTTCTCCGACATCGTGCCGAAGGCGCTGGGTCAGATGGACGAAAGCCTTAAGGCGAGACTGAAAGTGTCCCAGCAATGCCGGCCCGAGGACCTGGATCAAACTCGAAACCATTACCAATCGCTCGGCATTGACGCCGATCTGCAGACCTTCTTCGACGATGTTCCCGAACGCCTGAGCGCGGCGCATTTGTTGATCGGCCGGGCCGGCGCATCGACGGTGGCCGAAACCCTGATGGCCGGGCGGCCGGCGATCCTGGTTCCCTATCCCCATGCCATTGACGACCATCAGACCCGCAACGCGCACGCCATCGACGAGGCCGGTGCCGGTTGGCTGATGCCCGAATCCGCGTTCACGGCGTCGGGGCTGGCGGCGCGTCTTGATTCCCTGTTCGGCCTGTCGGCAATCCTTGAAAAAGCCGCTGCCGCGGCCAAAAAAGATGCCGCCAAGGATGCCGCCGGACGGCTCGCCGATGTGGTCTGTGCGCTGCTGCCCCAAGGCGGTAATGGCAACGGCAACGGTGTTGAGCGGAGGGCGGCATGAAGGCGCTTCCTCTTGATATCGGCACCCTTCACTTCGTCGGCATCGGCGGCATCGGCATGAGCGGCATCGCCGAAGTCCTGCACACCTTGGGGTATTCGGTGCAGGGCAGCGATGTTGCCGACAGCGCCAACGTCAAACGGCTCCGCGACCTGGGCGTCACCATCCATATCGGCCATGCTGAGGAAAATCTGGGCGAGGCCGGGGTGATCGTCACCTCGACGGCGGTCAAGTCCGACAACCCGGAGGTCCAGGCCGCCCGCCAACGTCTGATCCCGGTCGTCCGCCGCGCCGAAATGCTGGGCGAACTGATGCGCCTGAAATGGTCCATCGCCGTCGGCGGCACCCACGGAAAAACCACCACCACGTCCCTGGTGGCGGCCGTTCTCGACGCCGCCGGTTTGGACCCGACGGTGATTAACGGCGGCATCATCAACGCCTGGGGCTCCAACGCGCGCTTAGGCGCCGGTGACTGGATGGTCGCCGAAGCCGATGAATCCGACGGTACCTTCCTGAAACTGCCGGCGACCATTGCCGTCGTTACCAATATGGACCCGGAACACCTGGATCATTACGGCTCTTACGACGAGCTTCGCGACGCCTTCGACGCCTTCGTCGCCAATATTCCTTTCTATGGTTTCGCCGCCTTGTGCATCGACCATCCCGAAGTCCAGGCGATGATTCCAAGGGTTTCCGACCGCCGTATCGTCACCTACGGGTTAAGCCCGCAAGCCGATATCCGCGCCGTCAATCTGGTTCACTCCGCCGAAGAGGTCGTCTTCGACGTTGACCTCAGCGATCGAAAGTCCAAGGCCCAGGCGACGCTCAAGGGCTTAAGAATGCCGATGCTGGGCGAACACAATGTCCAAAACGCGCTCGCCGCCATCGCCATCGCCAGTGAAATGGACATCGGCGAAAGCGTGATCCGCCGGGCGCTGGCATCCTTCGAAGGGGTCAAGCGGCGCTTTACCCGCGTCGGTGATGTCGGCGGCATCACCATCATCGATGATTACGGACACCACCCGGTTGAAATCGCCGCCGTCCTGAAAACGGCACGGGCGGCGGTTGTTGCCTCAGGCGGGGGAAAAGTGATCGCGGTCGTTCAGCCGCACCGCTACACCCGGCTTCGCGACCTGTTCGAAGAATTCTGCCGCTGCTTCAACGATGCCGATGCGGTCATCGTCGCCGATGTTTTCGAAGCCGGCGAAGAGCCTATCGAAGGCATCCATCGGGATTCCCTGGTCGAAGGCCTGGGCCATCACGGTCACCGCGACGTCTTGCCGCTGGACGCTGCATCGGACCTGGCCGGGGTCATCGACGGTTTGGCGGGACCGGGAGACATGGTGGTGTTTCTCGGCGCCGGTGACATCACCCGTTGGGCTAATGCGCTGCCCGACGAATTACGCCAATACCGCGCCAAAGGTAAGGAGGCGGCGAATGATGCCAGCTAAGCAAGCCCCTCCCACCCTGATCGAACGGTTGCCGCCAACCCGCGGAGACCTGGAAGCCGAAGCGCCGTTGGCGCGCTTTACCTGGTTCAAGGTCGGCGGTCCGGCCGAGGTTCTGTTCCAGCCGGCCGATGCCGATGATCTGGCCCAGTTCCTGGCCGCCAAACCCGACGATGTGCCGGTGACGATCATCGGAACTGCATCCAACATCATCATTCGCGACGGTGGAATTGAGGGCGTCGTCGTCCGCATCGGGCGGGGCTTTGCGGATATTCAAATCGATGGCGACGTCATCACCGCCGGGGCCGGGGCCAATGACCTTACCGTGGCGCGTAAGGCCCGTGACGGGGGTTTGGGCGGCCTCGAGTTTCTCACCGGCATTCCCGGCGCCATCGGCGGCGCGTTGAGGATGAATGCCGGAGCCTACGGGCGTGAAATAGCAGACGTTGTGATCGATGCCGAAGCCCTGGACGGGGCCGGCACCCTGCATCGACTGAAGGCTGCCGAACTCGGTTTCGGCTATCGCCATTGCGGCGCTCCGGAGGATTGGATTTTTACCGCCGCCCGGCTGCAGGGCCACCCCGCCGACGGCGACGATATCAGCCTGCGCATGGATGAAATTCAGGCCGAGCGGGAAACCACGCAGCCCATCAAGACGCCGACGGGGGGGTCCACCTTTGCCAACCCGCCCGGTTTGGAGTCTGGCGGCATGAAGGCCTGGGAACTGATCGAAAAGGCTGGCCTAAGGGGGCTTCGCCGCGGCGCCGCCCAAGTCTCCGAATTGCACTGTAATTTCCTGATTAACACCGGCGGCGCCACCGCCGCCGACCTGGAAGGGTTGGGCGAAGATATCCGCCGCCGGGTGCTCATTGACAGCGGCGTCAATTTGGAATGGGAAATCCGGCGCATCGGTTGTTTTGCGCCTGGGCAAGGAGACCTGTCATGAACAAGCGGGTCGCAGTCCTGATGGGCGGATGGTCGGCGGAACGGGAAGTCTCTCTGGTTTCCGGCGCGGCGGTCTCGAAATCGCTGAACGATGCCGGCATGACGGTCACCTCCATCGACGTGCAGCGCGACATGGGAGCGTTGATGACCCGGCTGTTTCCGCGCCCCGATGCGGTCTTCAACGCCCTTCATGGGCGCTTCGGCGAAGACGGTTGCGTCCAGGGGGTATTGGATATTCTCGACATTCCCTACACCCATTCGGGGCTATTGGCGTCGGCGTTGGCCATGGACAAGCCGATGGCGAAAAAGCTGTTTGCCGATGCCGGGATTCCGGTCGCCGAACACAAGATCGCTACCCGTGACGAAATTATGGCCGGTGACCTCATCGACCGACCCTATGTGGTCAAGCCCTTGAACGAAGGCTCCAGCGTCGGCGTTCATATCGTTCTCGAGGGCGATGTTGAGCCGCTATTCAATGATACCGGCTGGCCCTATGGCGACCGGGTGATGGTCGAAAAATTCATCCCCGGCCGCGAATTGACCGTTTCGGTGATGAGCGACAGGGCCTTGGGCGTCACCGAAATCAAAACCGGTAGGGAATTCTACGATTACGAAGCCAAGTACGAAGACGGCGGCTCCCACCATGTTGTTCCCGCCGACATCGATGCCGCCGTCGCCGAAGAAGCCATGCGGCTGGCGGTGCTGGCGCACCAGACGCTCGGTTGCCGGGGCGTGTCCAGGGCCGACTTCCGTAACGACGGCAACGAACTTTATTTGCTCGAAATCAACACCCAGCCCGGCATGACGCCGACCTCGCTGGTTCCGGAACAAGCGGCCTACGCCAATATTTCGTTCCAAGAGTTGGTGGTTTGGATGGTCGATAACGCGGAGTGCGACTCATGAGTAAAAAACGAAGCCCAAAATCCTCTAAACGGGGACAGCCCCGTCGCCGGTGGTTCCGTTCTGGCGGCACCGCTATATGCGCGGCGTGCTGACCGTGATGTTGATCGTCCTTGCCACCGGAGGCGGTTGGCGGCTTTGGCAATCGGGCTGGATCACGGCCACGGTTGATCGGGCAAAATGGAATCTGATTGCGGCATCGGCGGAGGTCGGTTTCAAGGTCAATGAAATTCTGGTCGTTGGCAGAAGCGAAACCAGGCAGAAAGATCTTCTGGCCGCGGTGCAGCTGGTCCGGGGCGCGCCGATCTTGGCGTTCGACCTTAAAGGCGCGCAGAAGCGGATCGAAGCGCTGCCGTGGATCAAGTCGGCGACGGTCGAGAGGATGTTGCCCGACACCGTGTTGTTGACGGTCCAAGAGCGCCAGCCCATGGCCTTGTGGCAGCACAAGGGCGTATTCGCGCTGATCGACACCGATGGCGAAGTCATTTTGAAAACCGGCCTCGAGCGGTTTTCCGATCTTTTGGTGGTGGTCGGCGGTGACGCGCCGAAGCATGCCGCCGACCTGCTCAAGGACCTGGCCACGGAACCGCAGTTGATGACCATGGTCAAAGCCGCCGTTCGTGTCGGCGGCCGGCGCTGGAACCTGCGTCTCAAGGGCGACATCGATGTGCGCCTGCCCGAGGACGATGCCGCAGGCGCTTGGAACCGGCTGGCGGAATACGAAAAAAACCATCAGGTGCTGGAACGCGACGTGCGGATTTTGGACCTGCGGCTGCCCGACCGCCTGATCGTTCGCAAACCGCCCCGTCCGGTGAAGCCGGTCAAAGGCAAACGCCAAGAGACATGACCATGAATAAAAACGTCACCCATAAAAGAGCCAGAAACGGGCTTGTCGCGGCGCTGGATATCGGCACCACCAAGGTCTGTTGTTTGATCGCCCGCCTGGACGCCCAAAGAAGTCTGGTGCCCGGCGATGGCTTGAAAATTATCGGCATCGGCCATCAGGTGTCGAAGGGATTGCGGTCTGGCACCATCGTCGATCTCGATGAAACCGAGGCATCGATCCGGTCCACCGTCGAAGCCGCCGAACAGATGGCCGGCGAAAACATCTCCGGCGTGGTCGTCAATCTCTCCTGCGGCCAGCCGCAATCGCGCCTGATCGCTTATGAAATATCCATCGCCGGGCACGAAATCGGCGACGCCGACCTGCGCCGCATCCTTGATCCGTCGGTGTTGACCAACGGATTGGCCAAGGAACGCGAACTGATTCACACCATTCCCGTCGGCTATTCCATTGACGGCAATCGAGGCGTGCGCGACCCGCGCGGCATGTTTGGCGAACGCTTAGGGGTCAATATGCACGTTATCAGTGGCCTCAGCGGGGCGCTTCGCAACCTGGAAACCGGCGTCGTGCGCTGCCATTTGGATGTCGATAATAAGATCGTTTCGCCCTACGCCTCGGGGCTGGCGACCTTGGTGGATGATGAAATTCAGTTGGGCGTCACCTGCATCGACATGGGCGGCGGCACCACATCGATCTCGGTTTTCTTCGATGGTGAACTGGTTCACACCGATTCCATTCCCGTCGGCGGGGTTCACGTCACCAACGATATCGCCCGTGGCCTGTCGACGCCCTTAGGCCCGGCAGAGCGCATGAAGACGCTGTACGGCAGCGCCTTGGCATCGGCGTCCGATGATCGCGAAGTCATCAAGGCGCCCCTGGTCGGCGAGGAGAAAAGTTCAGAAGCCAGCCATATCCCGAGGTCCATGCTGGTCGGAATCATCCGGCCCCGCATCGAAGAGACCCTGGAAATGGTCCACGACCGGCTGCAGGCGGCGGGGTTCGATAAAGTCGCCGGGCGCCGAGTGGTGTTGACCGGCGGCGCCAGCCAGCTTCCGGGGGTCCGGGAACTGGCCAGCAGCATTATCAACAAGCAGGTCCGCATGGGCCGCCCCAAGGCCATGGAAGGCATGGCCGAGGCGATCACCGGGCCGGCCTTTGCGACCTCGGTGGGCCTGCTCCATTACGCCGTCAGTAACAAGGCCGAGGCGCCGAGCGCCGCCTATTACCCCCCTGAACAACCCAACCGGGGCTTCGGCCGCCTCGGACAATGGATACGGGAGAATTTTTAATGCGCCCTTTGTTTGATCTTTTAACCCCATTGCCGCCACTGAAGACCGGCGGTTTCCAATCACCCACGGTGAACCCCACCGTGTCCGTCATTTTCAGTTGCCATACATAAGGAGGTCATTATGAGCATCAACCTGACCGTACCGGACGAAAACAACCATCTGCTGAAGCCTAAACTCACCGTCATCGGCGTCGGTGGCGCCGGCGGTAACGCCGTCAATAACATGATCAGGGCCGAGTTGGAGGGCGTCGATTTCGTCGTCGCCAACACCGATTCGCAGGCCTTGTCCCAATCGAGCACCCAACGCCGTATTCAATTGGGCTCCCAGTTGACCGAGGGGCTCGGCGCCGGGTCACGGCCGGAGATCGGCCGCGCCGCGGCGGAGGAATCGCTGGATGAGATTATCGCCGAACTGGATGGCGCCCACATGGCCTTCATCGCCGCCGGCATGGGCGGCGGCACCGGCACCGGCGGCGCCCCGGTGATTGCCAAGGCCGCAAAGGAAAAGGGCATTCTGACCGTCGGCGTGGTCACCAAACCGTTCCAGTTCGAGGGCACGCACCGTTTAACGCAGGCCGAAACCGGGATCGAGGATCTGGAACAATACGTCGATACCCTGATCGTCATTCCCAACCAGAACCTGTTCCGCATCGCCAATGAGAAGACCACCTTTGCCGATGCCTTCGCCATGGCCGACGAAGTGCTCTATTCCGGCGTCCGCGGCGTTACCGACCTGATGGTGATGCCGGGCCTGATCAATCTGGATTTTGCCGATATCCGCACGGTGATGAGCGAAATGGGCAAGGCCATGATGGGCACCGGCGAAGCCGAGGGCGAGCGCCGTTCCCTGGATGCGGCGGAAGCGGCCATCGCCAACCCGCTTCTCGACGACACCTCCATGAAGGGGGCCAAGGGCGTTCTCATCAACATCACCGGCGGCATGGACATTACCCTGTTCGAGGTCGATGAAGCCGCCAACCGGATCCGCGCCGAGGTCGATGATGGCGCCTATATCATTGTCGGTTCGGCCTTCGATGCGGAATTGGAAGGCACCATGCGGGTATCCGTGGTCGCCACCGGCATTGATGCCAACGCATCACAAATGGCGTTGCCGACGATGCTGCATCTCGCCGACCAACTGGAAAATTCCGAGCCGGTGACGGTCGATGAGATGCCGGTGGCTTACGAACCAGAACCCCAGCCCGAGGCAGAATTCGCCGCGGCGCCGGAAATGGACGCCGGTTTTGAAGTCGTGATGGAAACCGAGACCGAGGCCGAGCCGGTCACCGAAATCCCTGCCGCCGCCGGGGAATTACCGATCGAGGCGATGGCTGAGCCGGATGATGAAACGGAGATCCAACCGGCTGGCGAATCGGATGATGAAATCGGCGATGATTCGAATGATTCCGGTGACGAAACCGCCGAAGATGATACCGACGCCGTGGCGGCATCGGAGCCGGCCGGGGAAGATGATCCGGAAACCCCGCCCGCGGCGATGCCCGCGATCGGCGCCACGGATGCGTTCATTCCCTCGCAACCGGTCGAATCCACCGAACCGGCCAAAGCGGAAATGAGCCCGGAAATCGTCGAAGAAGCCGGCGAAAGCCAGGCCAGCGGCGAAGCGCAACCGGAACCGGCCACTGAGGCGCCAACACCGGCAAAAAGAGTCAGTCTTTTCGAGCGGGTGACGGGCGGCAGCCGGGCGGCCTTCGGAAAGAAGCATCAGCAACCGCCGAAACCGCAGGAAAAGGCGGAAGATGCTGAAATCAAAGATGTTTCTGCAACTGATGAGGCGCCCACCATGACCCAAGAAGCGACCCCTGAGCCGGAACCGACGGCCGTTTCCGCGGCCCCGGAGATACCCGACACCCCTGAGGAATCCAAGGTGGCGGTTCTGGAGACGGTCACCGAGGCCGGGGAAGGTGACCAATCGCTCGGTGGATTGGACAGCGAAGACCGCTTGCCGACGAGTGAAAGCACCGATGACCTGTTGGATATTCCGGCCTTTCTCCGGCGTCAGGCGAATTGACCGGAAAATGCTTAACTGATTGTTAACGTGGAGTTATCGCAGGTAACAATCGGAAACAAAGAGTGATTTGAGTGGCTTCCGGGATGTTGCTAAATACATCATCGGAAGCCGCTTAAACGCGGTCAAATAAGAACATTGGGGGATCAAGTTTCCATGTTGGAAACTGGTGTTATCAAACAACGGACCCTTAAGACATCCATCAACTGTTCCGGCGTGGCGTTACACTCCGGGGCAAAGGTGTCGATGACTCTTCATCCGGCCCCCATTGATGCCGGCATTACCTTCAAGCGTACCGATATCGCCGGCCTTGGTGCCGTGATCCCGGCCAAGTGGGACCATGTCGTCGATACCCGCATGTGCACGACGCTCGGCAATGATGATGGCGTCACCATCGGCACCGTCGAACACCTGATGGCGGCCCTGGCCGGGTGCGGCATCGACAACGCCGTGGTTGAATTGAACGGCGAGGAAGTCCCGATCATGGACGGCTCGTCGCAGCCCTTCGTGTTCCTGATTGAGTGCGCCGGTGTGGTCGAACAGGACGCGGCCAAGAAAATCATCCGGGTATTGAAAACCGTTTCCGTCAATGACGGGGAAGCCCGGCTTTGCCCCGGATCACACCTATCCCTGGATTTCGAAATCGATTTCAACAATGACTTGGTTTCGCACCAATCCCTTTCCATCGGCGTCATCAACGGCAGCTTCGCCAAGGAACTGGCCCGCGCCCGGACCTTCGGTTTCCTGCAAGACGTCGAAGCGCTTAGGGCGGCCGGGTTGGCCAAAGGCGGATCCCTGGAAAACGCCGTCGTCGTCAGCGGCAGCGAAGTGATGAACGAAGGCGGCTTGCGCTACGATGACGAATTCGTCCGCCACAAGATGCTCGATGCCTTGGGCGACCTGTATCTGGCCGGCGCCGCTATTATCGGCGGTTTCCAAGGCGTCTGTTCCGGGCACACCACCAACAACATGCTTCTGCAAGCGTTGTTCGCCGATCCGGAAGCCTGGAAAATGGATGTTCTCCAGGGTAATGAGGCGCTGTCGGCCATCGATGGCGGTATTTTTCCGGAATTGGCGGAAACGGGCTGATCCGGCCCTAAAAAACGCCTACTTTTCCGGCTGTTTTGCCCGCCCTGCTTCGGCGGGATTTTTTTTGCCTCCAAAGTGCCCCTTTTCGTGGTTCTGGAACCGCCGCCGAGATATAATTTCGGTGAC
>DASCOC010000152.1:0-3870 GCA_036011805.1 Rhodospirillales bacterium | reverse complement strand
CGACCTTAATCAACAACCCCAACGGCGTTTCCGTTAGCGGCCTAAGGGCCCCCGGCAAAAAACAGATTAGATGATGAAATTATTCGATTTTTTCAGCACCAAGGATTTCGGTGAGAATACCCGGAAAATTTACGCGGCGGTGGTCAGCCAGGCCCGTCATCCGGATTTTTATCTTGATTTCGGCGTTCCCGATACGCCGGACGGTCGTTTTGATATGATTCTGGTGCATGCGTTCCTGGTGCTGAGAAGGCTCAAACGCGACCACGATAAAACCGCCGAGTTAAGCCAAGAGGTGTTCGACCTGATGTTTGCCGACGTAGACCAAAACCTGCGGGAAATGGGAATCGGTGATATGGGCGTGGGAAAGCGCGTTAAGGCCATGGCCGAAGGCTTTTACGGGCGTGTGGAAGCCTATGAAAATGGCCTCGCCGATGATGGAACGGCGCTTGGCGAAGCCTTGGAGCGCAACTTGTACCGAAAAACCTCTCCGTCCGCCGCCCAGACAGCGGCCATTGCCGAATACATCCGCGACCAGGCACGCCATCTTGATACCATCGACATCGACAGCCTGGCCGCCGGAAATCTGGAATTCGGACCGCCGCCGGCGCGCCTGGAGGAGGCGGAATGATTTCGCCAGTAGAAATCGAATTTTCCCGACCCGTTTCGCCGGAAGCCATTGGCGAGCAAGGGCGAACGATGAGCATCGAAGCCGATCGGGATGAATGCGCCCGGCTGGCCGAACGGCTGGGCCTCAACAGCCTGGAAAGCCTCAGTGCCGAGATTGGCCTGACGCCGCAAAAGAAGGGCCGGTTCATCCACCTGGAAGGCCGCTTGCAAGCCGATATTCAGCAAACCTGCGTGGTTACCCTGGAGCCCATCGAAACCCATATCGAGGCTTCAATTGAACGTTTATATGACACCACGATGGAAACGCTAAGCGATACCGATGCCGTCAAGGAAAGTGATAATTTCGATGTCGAGATCGATTCCGAGGACGACCCCCCGGAGGCGTTGATGGAGGGTCAAATCGTCATCGGCGAGGCGATCACCGAACAATTGGCCCTTGAGATCAACCCATTCCCCCGCAAACCGGGAATTTCGTTTGCCGAGTATTCATCCGGAACCGAAGACGGGAGCGCTGATGGGGCAGAAAATACCGTATCCGGCGCCGGGCCGTTCTCAGGCTTGGCGGCGTTGAAGAAAAAACTTAAAAAATGAGGTTTTTATTAATCGCAAGTTTCTTGCCCCTGAGGGGTTAATCGGTGTAAGTAAACCCGCGCCGAGGATGGGCGCGCCAAGTAGAGGTATCTTAAGATGGCAGTTCCGAAGAAAAAAATTTCCACGTCGCGGCGCAACATGCGTCGTTCTCACGATTCTTTGCCGTCCTCGGTGCACGAGGAATGCCCTAATTGTGGTGAGCTGAAACGGCCCCATCACGTCTGTGAGGCTTGTGGTCAATACAAAGGCCGTGACGTCGTCGAAGCGGAAGACGCCGCCTGAAATAATTGGCGGGGCACATGCCTAATCCCATATATAGGCCCAAAGGAAGGGCACAGTGACAGAGCCCCTGACACTTTCCATTGACGCCATGGGCGGCGACAACGCGCCTAACATGGTTGTCGAAGGTATTGAGGCTTCACTCTCCCACTTGTCGGAGATGAAGTTTCTGCTGTATGGCGACGAAGCGAAATTGGCGCCTTTGCTCGAAAGTCACCCGCGGGCGGCAGCGGTGGCGGAAATCCGCCACACCGACGAAGCCATCAGCAACGATCAAAAAGCCAGCTCCGCGCTCCGGGCCGGCCGGAATTCGTCGATGCGCCTGGCCATCGATGCCGTCAAGTCCGGAGAGGCCGCCGGCGTGATTTCAGCGGGAAACACCGGGGCGCTCATGGCCATGGCCAAATTCGTGCTCAAGACCCTGCCCGGGATTGACCGG
Organism: Rhodospirillales bacterium; assembly: GCA_036011805.1. Lineage (GTDB taxonomy): Bacteria > Pseudomonadota > Alphaproteobacteria > Rhodospirillales > Casp-alpha2 > Casp-alpha2. The sequence goes on along the minus strand of DASCOC010000152.1, from coordinate 1,934 downwards.
CCGGCCATCGCCACCTATTACCCGACCCAACGCGGTGATAGCGTCATGCTCGACCTGGGCGCCAATGTCGACTGCGACGCCGACAATCTGGTCCAATTTGCGGTGATGGGAGAGGTCTTCGCCCGCAATGTCCTCGGCCTTGAAAATCCGACCATCGGAATTCTCAATGTCGGCGCCGAAAACCTGAAAGGCAACGAAGCGGTGAGAGAGGCGGCGGCGGCGCTCCAGGAAACGCCGTTGCCGATCAAGTTCCACGGCTTCGTCGAAGGCGACGATATCGGCGCCGGAACCGTGGATGTCGTGGTCACCGACGGCTTCACCGGGAATATCGCCCTTAAGACCGCCGAGGGCACCGCCAAGCTGTTCGGCAATTTTCTCAAGCAGGCCCTTAGTCAATCCTTGATGTCTAAAATGGGCGCCTTGCTGGCGGGAAGCGCCCTGAAGAAATTTAAGATGAAGGTCGATCCACGCCGCTACAACGGCGCCATGTTCCTTGGACTCAACGGGATTTGCATCAAAAGCCACGGCGGAACCGACGCCTTGGGCTTCGCCAATGCCATTCACGTTGCCGAAGAACTGATTACCCATTCCTTCAATGATAGGATAAAAGAAGACTACGCTCAGCTATCGGGCAACGCACCAACCCAGGAAAAGGCCGCAGACAGCGAATGATGAAACGAACTGAAATTATCGGCTGCGGATCCTATCTGCCCGAACGCGTGGTCACCAACGCCGAGCTTTCGGAAAAGCTCGACACCACCGACGAGTGGATCGTGACGCGCACCGGCATCCGCCAACGGTATCTGGCGGCGGATGGCGAGTTAACCTCGGACCTGGCGCTGAAGGCCGCCGAACGCGCACTGGAAAACGCCAATATCCCAGCCTCTGAGGTCGATATGGTGGTGCTAGCGACGGCGACTCCGGATAACACCTTTCCAGCGACGGCGACAAAGGTGCAACACCGTTTGGGTATGATCAACGGAGCCGCCTTCGACATCCAGGCCGTTTGCTCGGGCTTTGTCTACGGGATGGCGGTCGCCGACAATTTCATCAAAACCGGCCAGTGCAAGACCGTCGTGCTGATCGGCGCCGAGACGTTTTCCCGTATCCTAGATTGGGAAGATCGTTCGACCTGTGTGCTGTTCGGCGATGGCGCCGGCGCAGTCGTGTTGCGTGCCGCCCAAGACGATCCCGACGCCAACCTGGGGGAAACCGGACACAACCGTGGTTCCGGCATCCTATCAACCCATTTGCATTCGGACGGTGCCACCAATGATCTGCTTTATGTGGATGGCGGGCCGTCTTCGACCCAGACCGTCGGTCATCTCAGGATGAACGGTCGAGAGGTTTTCCGCCATGCCGTCAACAATTTTACGTCTGTTGTTGAAGAAGCTCTCGAAGCCAACGGCTTAAGCGCCGATGACATTGACTGGGTTGTTCCCCATCAGGCCAACAAACGCATTCTCGACGGCACCCGGCGAAAGCTGGGCCTACCGGCTAATAAAATCGTTATCACCGTCGACCGTCACGCCAATACTTCCGCCGCATCCATTCCCCTGGCCCTGGATGAGGCCGTCAGCGACGGTCGTATTAAAAAAGGCGAATTGGTATTGATGCTGGCCATGGGCGGCGGCCTAACCTGGGGTGCCGGTCTGGTGCGAATGTGAAGGAAAGGGGAATTCCCCCAACCCTTTGTTATTGACGGATTAATCCCATCACGATACGCTCTTGGCTCAATATCTAATTGGGGGTTCCTAGGGCATGTCAGGGAAAACGGTAACGCGGGCACAATTGGGTGAGGCCGTCTATCAGGAAGTCGGCCTGTCGAGGAACGAGTCCGCCGAGTTGCTGGAGTCCGTACTCGCGGAAATGTCCTCGGCGCTGGCACGGGGTGAAACCGTCAAGATTTCCTCCTTCGGCAGTTTTTCGGTCCG
>DASCOC010000151.1:0-4032 GCA_036011805.1 Rhodospirillales bacterium | reverse complement strand
TTGCTAAATCGCGTGAGGGAAATTCATCGATGTTTTTGCAGACTTCTCTAGAAGCGGGCGGGGCCGGGAATAATGCTGGCCAGTTTGGAAAAGCGGACATTGGGAAACTTGATCAGATGGATCAACGCGTCGCACAGCTCGACAATATTGTGCGGCGGTATAGACGTCGCCATGCCGACGGCGATGCCGGCAGAACCGTTGGCGAGCAAATTGGGAAAACGCGACGGCAGCACCACCGGTTCGGAATCCTCGCCGTCGTAGGTGTCGCGGAAATCAACGGCATCCTCGTCGATGCCGTCCAGCAAGGTCCAGGCGACATCGGTCAGCTTGGCCTCGGTATAGCGCATGGCGGCGGCGTTATCGCCATCGACATTGCCGAAATTGCCCTGCCCGTCGACCAGCGGATAGCGTTGCGCGAATTCCTGGGCCAACCGCACCAGGGTATCGTATACGGCGGTATCCCCATGGGGATGGTATTTGCCGATGACGTCGCCGACCACGCGGGCGCATTTCTTGAACCCCGACTTCGGGTCCAGCTTCAATTTGCGCATGGCGAACAGCAATCGGCGGTGGACCGGCTTCAGTCCATCACGGACATCGGGCAACGACCGCGAAACGATGGTCGACAGGGCATAGGATAAATACCGTTCGCTCAGCGCGTCGGCTAATCGGGTGTCCCGAATATCTCCGGTGGTGGCGATCTTGGCCATTATTGTCACGGGGTCCTAAAAGTGATCGAGGTTAGTTGATACCAAATATAGTATCCTATACGTGAAAATCGTCAATCAGTGGGATTCAGGTGAATAATCCCCTGAGCATAGAATTTTCGCCTATAGTCGGGCCCTCACGTATGGCTTGCAAACAATCGCCAAGGCGGCTAATTAGCCAAGGTTGGTTGTACATTATTATTTGGTTCAGCCTGTTTAATAGCCCCCGGTGGCCTCATGCCGGAGGTTCCATACTAAGACGACAAAGGATGAGAAGAGTAATGGCTACTGGAACTGTTAAGTGGTTTAACCGCGCCAAGGGTTATGGCTTCATCGAACCGGAAGATGGCTCGAAGGATGCCTTCGTTCATATTTCCGCGGTTCAAAACGCTGGCATGGAAACGCTGGACGAGGGTCAAAAAGTTCAATACGACCTCGTTGAAGGCGCCAACGGCAAATCTTCAGCTGAAAATATCGTTGATCAGGGTAGTGGCGGCGATGCGCCGGCGGCAGCCCCTGCTGAGGCTCCGGCCGATGATGCCGGTGACGATGCCGGAGACGATGCCGGAGACGCCGAAGAAGCCGAGTAACAGCTGACCGCCCCTTATCCAGGGGCGTTTTTCGGATACCCTATCACGTCTTGGATGTCGGCTTCGGCCGCAGCCTGTCCGTGAGCCTGTTTCGGGCCGCCGGCAGGCCATTGTTTGTGTGCCCGAAAACATCCCGTTCAAGAAAATAACCGGTCAGCGCCAGGCCGTCGGTGACGTCTTCGGGGGCACCGGTGGCGCCCGGGCGCAACAGGAATTCCGGTAACTTCAACAACTTTTTCTTATAGGGTTCCGCCGCCGCCAGTGACACCGCGCGGCCGGATTTCGGAGAGACAAAGGCCAATTGGTCGTTCTGGCCGGTGGCGGCGCATTCGCTGAGGTCGAGGGCGAAGCCGATCTCTCCCAATAGGCCGAGTTCCCATTTGACATAGGCCGAGGGCCAGTCATCTTGCGGTAACGAACCGATCAGCGCCAGCAGGCCCTCGAATACGGGCTGATGCGGTTCGCGTTCGGCAAGCGCCGCTTCGGTGATGGCGCAGGCGGAACTGAGCCCCGCTAATTTCAAGGGGTCCCGCAGCACCGTTGCCGCGAAGGCTTGCTTCATTTCGCAGCTGAAAGTGCCTAAGTGTTCGGCCAACCGCGCCCGCCATCGGGCTTCGATGAAGTTGCCGGGTTGGAGGGTGCCACGGGTTTTCTTGCCGGTGCCGCCGCGCACCAGGCCCAGGTGCCTGCCGTGATTTCGGGTCAACAATGAAACGATGGAGGATGTTTCACCGTGTTTTTTCGCCGATAGAACGATGCCGTCGTCTGTCCAGTCCATGAGATAGTTTCTATCTTCTACGAATTGAAATCCAACCCTAAGTCGCGATAGCGTTCCGGGTCGTCGCCCCATTTTTCGCGCACCTTGACGAACAAAAACAGGTGCACCCGGCGCTCGAAGATATCCTCCAGCTCTTCCCTTGCCGCTTGGCCCAGGGTCTTGATGCGGCTGCCGCGCTTGCCAAGCACGATGGCTTTCTGGCTGGACCGTTCGACGTAGATGACCTGTTCGATGCGCACCGAGCCATCGTCCTTTTCCTGCCAGGTCTCGGTTTCCACCGCCGCCGCGTAGGGCAGTTCCTGGTGCAGTTGCAGGTAAAGCTTTTCGCGCGTGATTTCGGCCGCCGTTAACCGGTCGGGCATGTCGGAAATCTGATCTTCGGGAAACAGCCATGGGCCCTTGGCCATTCGGTCGCATAAAAACGCCATCAGGTCAGAAACCCCATCCCCCTTCTCCGCCGAAATCATGAAGATGTCGGAAAACACCCCACTGTCGTTTAGCTCGGCGGTTAAATCCAAAAGCTTGGGCTTTTTCACCAAATCGATCTTGTTAATGGCAAGTAAGATTTTTTGGCCCGACTTTTTAAGCCGTTTAATGATGGCGCGGGTGTTTTTGTCGATGCCCCGGGTTGCATCTACTAGTAGAAGTACTTCATCGCTGTCCCCTGCCCCGCCCCAGGCGGCAGCGACCATGGCCCGGTCGAGTCTCCGCTTCGGCTCGAAGATGCCCGGCGTGTCGATAAAAATGACCTGGGCTTGGTTTTCGATACAGATGCCGAGAACCCGGGACCGGGTTGTTTGAACCTTGGGAGAGACGATGGAGACCTTAGAGCCGACCAATCGGTTGAGCAGCGTCGATTTGCCGACGTTGGGGGCGCCGACGATGGCGACAAAACCGGCCTTGGTCTCGGATGCGCCCGTCTCGGTGTTAGGAGTCTCGCTCAATCGCTCACTCCAATGCTCTCCAGCATGGCTTCGGCGGCGGCCTGTTCGGCGGCCTGTTTCGATGACCCCTGTCCGGACAATGGTTTTTTCGCGCCGACGGTGACCTCGATGGTGAACCGGGGGGCGTGGGGCGGGCCATCGCGGCCGGTCTCCCGGTAGTAAGGCAACGCCAGTCCCTCTCCCTGGGCCCATTCCTGAAGTGTCGTCTTGGAATCCTTGGGCGGCGCCGGGGTCTCAATCATCAGTGCCCGCCAATGGGAAACGATGAAATCTCTGGCAGCATCCAGCCCGGCATCGATATAAATGGCGGCAATCACCGCCTCGCAGCAATCGGCGAGGATGCTGGGGTTGACCCGGCGGCCGGCGCCGTCGTCGCTTTTGGCGGAATCGATGTGTTTCGCCAAGCCGATATCTTGCGCAACGCGGGCCAGCGATTCACCCCGTGCCAGGGCAGAAAACCGGTATCCGATTTTACCTTCGTCCTCGTCGGGGAAGGTTTCCAGCAGCAGCTCCGCGATCACCAACCCGAGAACCCGGTCGCCGAGAAACTCAAACCGTTCATTGGACTTCAATCGGTCCTTGGCGGCGCTGGCATGGGTCAGGGCTTGGGTCAGAAGTTGGGGATTTTTAAATTGGTGGCCGAGGGTGGCTTGAAGCCCGGTAAGATCCGGGGCGGGAGCGTCGCTGTCTTTTAGATTGTCCTGGCGGCTCATTCGATACCTTCGAAAAAACGTTCAAACCGGAGCGATTTTCCCCAATTCCAAAACTCCCATAACGCGCCGTTGACGGAAAGGAACTTGAACTCCGCCCGACCGACCAGATTTTCCCGGGGAATAAAACCGACGTCACTGAGGAAGCGGCTGTCCTTTGACTGGTCCCGGTTGTCGCCCATGCCGAAATAGTGGCCCTCGGGGACGGTGTAGATCGGGGTGGTGTCGTAGTCGGTGTTTTCAGTGAATTCCAGGACGTAATGGGTACGACCGCCGGGAAGGGTTTCAAGATATCGGGGCGCG
>DASCOC010000150.1:0-3058 GCA_036011805.1 Rhodospirillales bacterium | reverse complement strand
AGTTCACGATATCCTGACCCGCCACCATGAAGGCTCGGGGTTGGGTCTTCATTTGGCTAAATCGTTTACAGAATTGCATGGGGGCACACTAAACATTGAAAGCACCCCCGGTGAAGGGACGACCGTGATTTTGATGTTTCCCAAGGAACGGACCGTCCAGGCTGTTATAAAGACAGCATAACCGGCGCTCGGCTTCCCGGGGATTCTATGTGCCAGTATTGTCGCCGACGTGGTTCAGTTAAGCACCTACAATTTTTCCAGCATCGCTTCGGCGCCGGTTAATTCTGCTTTCGGCGGGTCTTCGGTGGCGATGTCCTTAACGACGCCGTTTTCGACAATCATCGAAAACCGCTGACTACGCATCCCTAAACCGCGCTCCGTCAGGTCCAGTTCCAGACCCGTGGCCTTGGCGAAATTGGCGCTGCCATCCGCCACCATTCTCACCCGGCCTTCAACGTTTTGGTCCATGCCCCAGGCGGTCATCACGAAGGCGTCGTTGACCGAAACGCAGATAATATCATCGACCCCTTTTTCACGTAGCGCGTCGGCGTTTTGGACATAGCCGGGAAGGTGGCTGGCCGAACACGTCGGCGTGAAGGCGCCGGGCAGCCCGAACAGGGCCACAACCTTGTCTTTGAATAATTCGTCAGTGGAGATCGCCTCAGGTCCCCCGCCTTCACCCATGACGAAAAGGTCCAAGGTCGGAATGGTGTCGCCGATTTTAATGGTCATGTGTCTCTCCCTTTTAAAGTGCGTCCCTGTGGTTTCTGGTAATATGGGAACTGGGAAAGGAAAGCTCAAGACCGGATGCAGGGTTTGGGCTAGGTTTTAGGCCCTGCGCCTAAGCGGGGGGGCGGTGTCTTCATCGAACAGTTCCGTTAATTTGCTCATCATGGTGCCGCCCAGCTCTTCGGCGTCGATCAACGTCACTGCGCGGCGGTAATAACGGGTCACGTCGTGGCCGATTCCGATGGCCGTCAATTCCACGTCGGAACGGTTTTCGATCCAATGGATGACTTCCCGTAGATGACGTTCCAGGTAATTGCCGGGATTGGCGCTCAGCGTCGCGTCATCGACTGGGGCGCCGTCGGATATCACCATCAGGATGCGCCGCTGTTCGGGCCGGCTGAGCAGCCTTTGATGAGCCCATAACAACGCCTCGCCGTCGATGTTTTCCTTCAATAATCCTTCGCGCAGCATCAGCCCCAGTTTTTTGCGGGCGCGGCGCCAAGGGGTATCGGCACTTTTGTAGATGATATGGCGAAGGTCGTTAATCCGACCGGGATTTTTGGGCTTTTCATCATTGACCCATTGTTCTCGCGACTGGCCGCCTTTCCATGACCGGGTGGTAAAGCCGAGGATTTCAACTTTGACGCCGCAGCGTTCCAGGGTGCGTGCCAGGATATCGGCACTCATCGCCGCGACCGTGATTGGCCGCCCGCGCATGGAGCCGGAATTATCAATCAGCAGCGTTACCACCGTGTCCCGAAATTCGGTGTCGCGTTCAAGTTTGAAACTCAATGGGTGAACAGGGTTGGCGATGACCCGCGCCAGCCGTCCGGAATCCAGCAGTCCTTCTTCAAGATCGAAGTCCCAGGACCGGGTCTGCAGGGCCATCAAACGGCGTTGCAGGCGGTTGGCCAGGCGCGGCACCACGCCCTGCAAGTGAGAGAGCTGTTGGTCAAGTTGATGGCGCAGTCTTTCCAATTCATCCGGCTCACAAAGGCTTTCGGCTTCAATGACTTCATCGAAGGCGGAGGTATAGGCCCGGTAGGCGCTCCCTGGGGATAAATCGTTGATCATCCAGGGCTTATCCCATTGCGAGGGGCCGGCCGGTTCCTCGTCGCCTTCGCCGGCCATGAAATCTTCGGCGTCGCTGTCGCCGCCTTCGCCATCGTCGATCAATTCGCCTTCGCCGCGTTCCCCGGCCATGCTGCCGTCCGCTTCCATCTCGGACTCGCCGCTGTCGTCTTGTTCTTCACTGGCATCCTCGGCGTCGTCGTCCCGGGAATCATCGTCAGAATCAGCGGGGGCATCCATATCATCAACCAAGTCCAGGGCCTCAATCACCCCTTCCACCTGGGTGGCGAAAGCTTCCTGGTTATCGGCAATTTTCACCAGTTTGCTCATTTCCCGACCGAGCCGTTTGTCCAGCCATTGGCGCCAGGTTTCGACCATGGTTTCGGCAGCTTGCGGTGGCGCCTTGCCGGTTAGGTGCTGGCGCACCATCAACCCTAGAACGTCGGCCAGATCGGCCTCCTTGCGCTCGGTAACGCCGGCATAGCCTTTCGCCCGGCACTTCTCATCCAGGAGTGCATCCAGATTGTCAGAGACACCGCTAAAGCGCTGGGCGCCCAGGCTTTCGCAACGGACCTGTTCTATGGTCTCAAAGATGGCACGGGCCTCCTTGCCTTGCGGGGCATGGCGTTTATGTACGGCTTCGTCATGATATCGGAGCCTCAGGGCCAAGGCGTCGGAAATCCCGCGCAACTTGGTGATCGCCGCCCTGTTGACTTGTGGCGGCGGCGCCGGAAGGTGGACTGTATCCCCGCCGAGAGAGGCGCCCGCGTGGCCGAATTGAATGGCGGTGTCCTTGTGCCTGGCGATTGCCTTACAGGCAGCGGCGGTCACTCGTTTTAAAAGATCGGAAGTGGGTTCTGCCGATGCCAAAACTGATTCCTAATTGGCTTCTTGGATAACGGATTCCGGCAGCTCTTGGCCCATGCAGCGCTGATAATATTCGGCGACCACGGAACGCTCGACCTCATCGCATTTGTTGAGGAAGGTTAACCGGAAGGCGAAGGCCGAATCCCCGAAAATTTCAGTGTTTTCGGCCCAGGTCATGACCGTTCGGGGCGACATGACGGTAGAAATATCGCTGGCCATGAATCCGGCACGGGTCAGATCGGCGACCTCGACCATGGCGCTGGCCTTTTCGCGGCCTTCCTTGGAATTATAGGACGGCACCTTGGCCAGAATGATTTCAAGTTCCTCCTCATGGGGAAGATAATTCAGCGTCGCCACCACGTTCCAACGGTCCATCTGGCCCTGGTTAATT
>DASCOC010000149.1:0-6503 GCA_036011805.1 Rhodospirillales bacterium | reverse complement strand
CCCACGCCTTCAAGCAGGAAGTTAAGCCCGATGGTGGCCATGAACAGGATAATGCCTTCCTGGTTGACCAGGTGGCGCAGCATCATCCGTTCGATCAGCATCGCCAGGACGATCATCACCAACACGGTACCGGCCAGCGCAAATGGGATCGGCACCCCGCGTTCCATCAGCCCGACCAAGGTCAGCGCCGCGAACAGCACCATCGCGCCTTGCGCGAAATTGAAAACGCCGGACGCCTTGAAGATCAGCACGAAGCCCAGGGCGACCAGTGAATACATGATGCCGGTCAACAGCCCGGTGATCACCACCTCGGCGAAGAAAACGGGGCTTGAGGCCATGTCCAGGAACGGCGCCACGAAAAGGGTGTTTAGGAGTTCCATGGCCTAGTTGATCCTTATCCGTCTAGTCATGGCTGACTCCCAGATAGGCGTCGATGACGTCCTGGTTGGCGCGAACCTCGTCGGGCGAGTCGTCGGCGATTTTGCGGCCGTAATCCAACACCACGACGCGGTCGGAAATATCCATCACCACGCTCATGTCATGTTCGATCAGCACGATGGTGGTGCCGAATTCGTCGTTGACGTCGAGGACATAACGGCACATGTCCTCTTTCTCCTCGTGGTTCATGCCGGCCATGGGTTCGTCCAGCAACAACAGGTCCGGTTCCGCCGCCAGCGCCCGGCCCAACTCGACCCGCTTTTGCAAGCCGTAGGGCAGTTTGCCGACGGGAGTCTTGCGGATCGCTTCGATTTCCAGGAAATCGATAATTTCCTCGACCTTGGCGCGATGTTCCAACTCCTCCTTCAGCGCCGGGCCGAAATACAGCGCCTGCCAGAGGAAGTTCTTTTTCATCTTCAGGTTTCGCCCGGTCATGATGTTGTCGAGCGTCGACATGCCCTTGAACAGGGCGATGTTCTGGAATGTCCGGGCGATACCCTGTTCGGCGGCTTCGTGGGTCTGCATCTGGTGTCGGGGGTTGCCTTTGAAGGTGATCATGCCTTCCTGGGGGTGATAAAAACCGTTGATGCAATTCAGCATCGAACTTTTGCCGGCGCCGTTAGGACCGATAATGGCGAGGATTTCATGTTCGCGGACATCGAAGCTGACGTTATCAAGCGCCTTGACGCCGCCGAAGGAAATGCTGATCCCTTCCACGTCCAGCAGCACGTCGCCGATGGTTCTTGCCTTTGTCATGCCTTGGGCCATGGACTCTATTCCGCCGCTTTGGCCTGAGCGCCGGTGATGCATTCGGCTTCCCGGATTTTCAGATCGGCGTTGATGATGTCGGTGCGGCCATCCTCGAACGTGACCTCGGCCTCGACCGCGCAATGGTCGGCGTCGGAATACAGCGCGTTGATCAAGTCGGCGTATTTTTCGGCGATTGGCGCACGGCGGACCTTTCGGGTGCGGGTCAATTCGCCGTCGTCGGCGTCCAGTTCCTTGTGCAGGATCAGGAAGCGGTGGATTTGCGATCCGTGCAGTTTCTCATCGGCGGCCAGATCCCGGTTGACCTGGGCGACGCAATCGGAAATCAGGTCGTAAACCGAGTCCTGCCCGGCCAGGTCCGTATACCCCATATAGGCCATGTTCCGCCGTTCGGCCCAGTTGCCCACCGATTCGAGGTCGATATTGATGAAGGCGGCGACATAGCCGCGGTTGTCGCCGAAGGTGACGGCTTCCTTGATGTGGGGAAAAAACTTGAGTTTATTTTCGATGAATTTGGGCGCGAACATGGTGCCGTCATTGAGCTTGCCGACGTCCTTGGAGCGGTCAATGATATGCAGGTGACAGTCTGAGTCGAGATAGCCGGCGTCGCCGGTATGGACCCATCCGTCTTCGGTCTTGGTCTCGCGGGTGGCTTCGTCATTCTTGAAATAGGCCTGAAAGACTCCGGGGCTGCGGAACATGACTTCGCCGTCGTCGGCGACCTTGACCTCGACGTCGATGGCCGGGGTGCCCGAACTTTCGGGGCGGACCTCACCGTCAGGCTGGATGGTGATGAACACCGAGGCCTCGGTCGAGGCGTACATCTGTTTGAGGTTCAATCCCAACGAGCGATAGAAGGTGAAAATATCGGGACCGATGGCTTCGCCGGCGGTGTAGCCGACGCGCACCTTGGACAGGCCTAAAACGTTCTTCAACGGCGCATAGATCAGGATATTGCCGAGCCAATAGCGGATTCGCTCGGCCAACGGGACCTCCTTGCCGTCCAGGATGTCCATGCCGACGCGCCTGGCCACCGCCATGAAGTAATGGAACAAGCGCTGTTTGATTTTGGCGGCGTCCTCGATGCGGATCATCACCGTGGTCAGCAGGCTCTCGTAAATACGCGGCGGCGCGAAGAAATAGGTCGGGCCGATTTCGCGCAGGTCTTCGAGCACCGTTTCCGAGCTTTCCGGGCAACTGACGCAGAACCCGGTGACGTAGGACTGGGCGACGGAAAAGATATTGTCGCCGATCCACGCCATCGGCAGGTACGCCAGCATGCCCTCATCTTCGGTCAGGTTTTCGCGGATGGCGCCGTTGCGCCCGGTGATGATCAGGTTATCAAAACTCAGCATCACGCCCTTCGGCCTTCCCGTCGTTCCGGAGGTATAAAGCATAATGGCGATATCGGACCCGATCGATTGATCGACCGCGGCCTCGTAAAAACCGGGGTTGTCCGCATCAAAGGCGCGGCCCCGGTCTTGGATGTCGGCATACAAATCCAGGAACGGCTGATCGTAATGGCGCATGCCGCGTGGAAAATGATAGATAATGTGCTCCAGGTGGGGCAGCGTCTCCCTGATTTCCAACAGCTTGTCGACTTGTTCCTGGTTCTCGACGATGGCGAATTTGATTTCCGCGTGGTCGTAGATGTAGCGCATCTCATCGGAGACGGAATCCTGATAGACCGGAACCGGGACGGCGCCGAGCGTCTGTACCGCCGTCATCGACCAGTACAGATGCGGGCGGTTGTCGCCGCAGATGGCGACTTTATCGCCGCGCCCGACGCCGATATCCGCCAAGCCGCAGGCCAGGGCCCGGATTTCGTCGGCAACCTGACCCCATGTCCACGACAACCAGATGCCGTAATCCTTTTCGCGGTTGGCGGGGTTGTCGGCGCGCACCCGCGCATTCTCCCGCAGCAGCTTTGGAAAGGTATCAAGGTTGCCGGAATCCGGCACTCCGCCGTTCATTGGTGGTTCTCCCAAGGACGCGATATTTTGTTTATTGAACAGTTATTATTATTGGCGACCGTGGGACTTTGGGGCTTCCGGGGAAGCCTTATGTGACCCAAGGTGCGTCAATAATGAGCCATATACAGCGCCCGACCACAAGTCGAAAAAGCCGAGGTGGTACATTCCTTTGTCTTGTCAATTGTCCGTGGTGGGCCAAAATAGAGGCTTATAGGAAAAACCGTGGTGAATCCTCTAACTTTTCCGTGAACACCTGAGCGCTAAAGGAGATAAGCCTTGCCTTTCACCGGCCAAGATTCTTTAAAAACCCGCCGCACCATGACGGTCGGCGATAAGGAATACGATTATTTCAGCCTTGAGGCTGCGGCAGAGGCCGGCCTTGGCGACGTCTCGCGCCTGCCGTTTTCGTTGAAGGTGCTGTTGGAAAACCTGCTGCGCTATGAAGACGGGGGCTCGGTCACCGTCGATGACGCCAAGGCGCTTGCGGGATGGCTGGATAAAAGCAGTTCCAGCGACGAAATCGCCTTCCGCCCGGCCCGCGTGCTGATGCAGGACTTCACCGGCGTGCCCTCGGTCGTCGATTTGGCCGCCATGCGCCAAGCCATGTCCGACATGGGCGGCGATCCGGAAAAAATCAATCCGATCAACACCTGCAATCTGGTCGTCGATCATTCGGTGACCATCGATTTCGCCGGCACCCCGGACGCCATGGAAAAGAACATCGAACTCGAGTTCGAGCGAAACGGGGAACGCTATGCCTTCTTGAAGTGGGGCCAAGGCGCTTTTTCCAACTTCACCGTGGTGCCGCCGGGAACCGGCATCATCCACCAGGTCAACCTGGAATTCCTGGCCAAGACCGTCTGGACCGAAGAAGAAGACGGCAAAACCATCGCCATGCCCGATACCGTCGTCGGCACCGACAGCCACACCACCATGGTCAACGGGCTGTCGGTTCTGGGCTGGGGCGTCGGCGGCATCGAGGCCGAGGCCGCGATGCTGGGCCAGCCGGTGACCATGGTGATCCCGGAAGTCGTCGGGTTCAAGCTGACCGGGCAAATGCAGGAAGGCGCCATGGCCACGGATCTGGTGCTGCGCGTCGTCGAAATGCTGCGGGAAAAGGGCGTGGTTGAAAAATTCGTCGAGTTCTACGGCCCCGGCCTCGATCAATTGAGCCTGCCCGATCAGGCGACCTTGGCCAACATGGCGCCCGAATACGGCGCCACCTGCGGATTTTTTCCGGTCGATGCTGGCACCATCAAGTACCTGGAACTGACCGGCCGTCCGCAACAGACCGTTCAACTGGTCGAGGCCTATGCCAAGGCGCAGGGCCTGTGGCGGGACGCCGACACCCCGGTCCCGCAATTCACCGACACCATCGAGCTTGATATGTCGAGCGTGGTTCCGGCCATTGCCGGGCCGAAGCGGCCCCAGGACCGGATTAACCTGACCGAGTCGAGCCAGGCCTTCGTGGAAACCTTGAACACCATCGGCGGTGTTGATGCGCCCAGAACCACCGATGTGGAGGGTGAGGCGTATTCGCTTTCCGACGGTGATGTGGTTCTGGCCGCGATCACGTCGTGCACCAACACGTCGAACCCGTCGGTGTTGGTGGCGGCCGGCCTGGTGGCCCGCAACGCCGTCGCCAAAGGGCTGACAACGAAACCCTGGGTTAAGACGTCGCTGGCGCCGGGCAGCAAGGTGGTCGCCGATTATCTTGAAAAAGCCGGCTTGCAGGGGGATCTGGACACGCTTGGGTTTTCCATTGCCGCTTTCGGCTGCACCAGTTGCATCGGCAATTCCGGGCCTTTGGCCGAACCCATCGCCAAGGCCATCAACGACGGAGACCTAGTCGCCGCGGGCGTTCTCAGCGGCAACCGAAACTTCGAAGGCCGCATCAACCCGTGGGTCAAGGCCAACTATCTGGCGTCGCCGCCGTTGGTGGTGGCGTATGCGTTGGCCGGCTCCATGACCAAGGATGTCTATAATGAACCCTTGGGCGAAGATGGCGATGGCGCGCCGGTTTATCTGAAAGACATCTGGCCGTCGAACCAGGAAGTCGCCGATACCGTTGGTGCGTGCCTGGGCCGCGATATGTTCGAGCAGCGCTACGGCAATGTCTACGAAGGGCCGAAGCAATGGCAGGCGATCGGCAGCGAAGGCAGCGGCCTGTTCGATTGGCCAGAGAGTTCCACCTATGTGAAGTATCCGCCGTATTTTGAGGGCATGGGGGCGGAACCGTCCGACCCCCAAGACATCCATGGCGCCCGCCCGCTGTTGATTCTGGGTGATTCGGTGACCACCGACCACATCAGCCCCGCCGGCGCCATCCCCAAGGACAGCCCGGCCGGCGATTACCTATTGGAATATCAAGTCAGGCCCGAGGATTTTAATTCCTTCGGCTCCCGGCGCGGCAACCACGAAGTGATGATGCGCGGCACCTTCGGCAATATCCGGATCAGAAACGAAATGCTGCCGGGCACCGAAGGCGGCCTGTCCAAACACTTCCCATCAGGCGATGAGGCGTCTGTGTTTGCCACCGCCATGCGTTATGCGGAAGAAGGCGTGCCGTTGGTCGTTGTCGGCGGCACCTTGTACGGCACCGGGTCGAGCCGCGATTGGGCGGCGAAGGGGTCTGCGTTGTTGGGCGTCAAGGCGGTGATCGTCGAAAGCTTCGAGCGCATTCACCGTTCCAACCTGATCGGCATGGGCGTGATGCCGTTGCAGTTCAAGGACGGCCAGGGCCGAGAGTCGTTTAAATTGGACGGCTCGGAAGTCTGGGATATCACCGGCATGGAAGACGGCATCAGCACCGGCATGGACGTCGCCGCCAAGATCACCCGCGCCGACGGTTCCACCGAAGACATCACCCTTCTGTGCCGCATCGACACCCTGGATGAGGTCGAATACTACCTGCACGGCGGCATTCTCCATTACGTGTTGCGCCGGATGATCGCGGAAGGGTGATAGAATCATACCGACACCTGTAATCTGGCTGATGGGTCCGACCTCGGCAGGAAAAACCACCCTCGCCCGTGCTTTAAGCGAACGCTTGCGGGCTGAAGGGGCGGCGCCGGTTATGCATTGGGATGGCGATCAGGTCCGCGACATGCTCGGCGACAACCTGAGTTTTGCCCCGGAAAGCCGGTTGCTGGTGGTGCGGTCTTTAGCGACGATGGCGCTGGCGTCGTCAGAGGCCGGTGTGTTGACGATCGTCTCGGCACTGACCGCCCATGATGACGCCCGCCAATTGATCCGCGATATGCTGCCCCGGCTGTTGGTTGTTTACGTAAAGTGCGCCGTTGAAACATGCATGCAGCGGGACCC
>DASCOC010000148.1:0-8854 GCA_036011805.1 Rhodospirillales bacterium | reverse complement strand
AACAGGAAAATCAGGGCAAAAACTGGTCATAATAGGCGTTGGTTTAGTCCTGGCATTGGTTCCAGTGGCGGTATTTTTCGCCATCCGCATATCTGGCGCACTGACTGAAAACAGGCACCCAGACCGATAATTGAGAATCGCCCAAAGCCCTTGTTTTCTACGAGTTTTAAGGGGAAGGCATCATGATATTTTGCACCCCATATGCACCCCGAAAGTAAGAGTTGCCCCTGTTGAGGAGTGTCAGATGCTGCCTAAGTCATTGAAAAGAATGGTGCCGCCGGAAAGAATCGAACTTTCGGCCTCGCCATTACCAATGGCGCGCTCTACCCCTGAGCTACGGCGGCGTTGGGAAGCGGGCGCACAATGCCATAGGGCCTATGCGGGTGCAAGAGGACCAATACCAAGGAACGATGATAATGATCCGTAGGGACGGCTTGCCAAGGTTTTCGGCTAGGAGTGTTCGGCGTAGCGATGCGGTGTATCGGAAGCCGTACACGACGCTGTCCGAAAGCCTTGGCAAGCCGCCGTTCCGGTCGCCCATGCGGCCCGTCGGAGGGCGTCGAAAAGCCTTGATGATACACCGCATCACCTGCGGCTTTCCTCCTACCCGTCGGACCGCCTGGGCGATCCCTATGGGTCATTATCATCGTTCCTTGGTATTAGCACGGGTTGACGGGCGGGGGGCGATTGACCCACCATGAGGGAGCGATTCGCTGATGTTGAAGGAGTCAATCATGGCGAAAAGGCGAAAACCGGGGCGGCCTGGAAAAAACGTTGCCGACCTTGCGAATAGAGCCATTCCCGGCGAAAAGAAGTCACCGGGCCGCGAAGATCGCTTAGTCCAGCAGCTTCGCGGCAACCTGTCTAAGCGCAAGGTCCAGGCCCACACCCGCCACAGCCCCCGGGGCAAGTAAACGTGGTACATAAACGGGGTTAATAACGGCCCCAATTTAACCACATTGACTGTCCACGCTCGGCCTATAACTTGGGCGTAACGGTAACATCATTGAAGGACCCCCATGGACCGCATCCTTATTCGCGGCGGCACGCCTCTTCGGGGCACCATCCCCATCGGCGGCGCCAAGAACGCGGCGCTGCCGTTGATGGCGGCCAGCCTGTTGACCGACGAAACACTGACATTATCGAACCTGCCGCATCTGGCCGATATTTCGACGATGTCGAAGCTGCTCTGTGAATTGGGCGTCGAGGTCTCCATGGACGGCGACGCCGCCGGCGGCGGTCATGTCGGGCGGGTTTTTGGCTTGACGGCAAAGGACACCACCAACACCACCGCACCCTATGATCTGGTCCGTAAGATGCGGGCCTCGGTGCTGGTGTTAGGGCCGATGTTGGCCCGGGCCGGTCGCGCCAGGGTGTCGTTGCCCGGCGGTTGCGCCATCGGCACCCGGCCGGTGGACCTGCACTTGCAGGCGCTGGAACAACTGGGCGCCGAAATCGAACTCAACGAAGGCTATATCGAGGCCCACGCCGAAAAAGGCCTGGTCGGGGGACATGTGGTTTTCCCCATGGTTACGGTCGGCGGCACCGAAAACCTTTTGATGGCGGCCTCGCTGGCGAAAGGGGAAACGGTGCTGTCCAACGCGGCGCGCGAGCCCGAAGTCGCCGATCTGGCTAAATGCCTGGTCGCCATGGGGGCGACCATCGACGGCATCGGCTCGGATACGCTAACCATTCAAGGGGCGGGACGGTTAAAAGGGGCGAACCATGCCGTTGTTCCCGACCGTATCGAGACCGGCACCTATGCCATCGCCGCGGCGATCACCGGCGGTGAGCTGACCTTACAGGGCGCGCGGGCCGATCTGTCGGAGGCGGTGATCAAGATTCTGACCTCGGCCGGCGTTGAAATTTCGGAAACCGGCGACGGTCTTCATATTGTCCGCACCAACGGGCCGCTGCAGGGCGCCGATATGATGACCGACCCCTATCCCGGCTTTCCCACCGACATGCAGGCGCAGATCATGGCGCTGATGGCGGTCGCCCGAGGGGCGTCAATGATCACCGAAACCATCTTCGAAAATCGCTTCATGCATGTGCCGGAGCTTTGCCGCATGGGTGCCGATATTAACGTCCACGGGGCGTCCGCGATCGTCCGGGGCGTCGAGGGATTGTCCGGCGCCCAGGTCATGGCCACCGATTTGCGCGCCTCGGTGTCGCTGGTGCTGGCGGGGCTGGCGGCCGAGGGCGAAACGGTCATTAACCGGGTTTACCACCTGGACCGGGGCTATGAGCGCCTGGAAGACAAGCTTTCGGCCTGCGGCGCCGATATCAGGCGGCACTCCGAATAAACTTTTTTGCAACTGCGAACTAGCGAAACTGTTGAAAAACCTCTATGAATGCGGCGATTCCGGCGATAAAAGCCGGAATTCATGCCCTATATGGAAGAACCGTGATGTTACGCGTCAACGAGAAACTGGTATTGGCCTTGCCCAAGGGGCGCATCCTCAAAGAGGTGATGCCCGTGGTGCGCGGTGTCGGCATCGAACCGGAGGCCGGTTTCGATGACCCCGACGACCGCTGGCTCCGCTTTGCCACCAATCTGCCGGAACTGGATATCATCCGCGTCCGCAGCTTCGATATCGCCACCTTCGTCGCCTTCGGCGGTGCCCACTTGGGCGTCAGTGGTAACGATGTGCTGATGGAATTCGATTACCCGGAAATCTATTCGCCGGTGGATTTGGGGATAGGCCGTTGCCGGTTGGTGGTCGCCGAGCCCGAGGACATGATCGGCAGCGATGATCCGGCGACATGGAGCAGCCTACGCGTCGCCACCAAATACCCGACATTGACTCAAGCCCACTTCGCCGGCCGCGGCGTTCAGGCCGAATGCATCAAGCTCAATGGAGCCATGGAACTGGCGCCGCAATTGGGGCTGTGCCGGCGTATCGTCGATCTGGTGTCGACC
Organism: Rhodospirillales bacterium; assembly: GCA_036011805.1. Lineage (GTDB taxonomy): Bacteria > Pseudomonadota > Alphaproteobacteria > Rhodospirillales > Casp-alpha2 > Casp-alpha2. The sequence continues at coordinate 5,931 of DASCOC010000148.1, read as the reverse complement.
GGCAACACCTTGAAGGCCAATGGCCTGGTCGAAATCGAACAGATCGCCACCATTACGTCGCGCCTGGCCGTCAATCGGGCGGCCTGGAAAACCCGCCCCGATGAAATCGGGCATTGGATCGCCAAATTTCGCGAGGCCGTCAATGGTAACAAGGATTAATGCGGCCGACCCTGGCTTCGAAGACGCCTTTCAACGGCTTCTGGGAGCCAAGCGGGAAACCGAACCCGATGTCGACGACACCGTGCGACGCATTGTGGGCGATGTGCGGGCGCGCGGCGACGCGGCGGTCCTGGAATACACCAAGGAATTCGACGGCTTTGCGCTAAGCGCCGATAATATGGCGGTCGGCGCAGACGAAATCGCCGCGGCGAAAGAGAAGTCCCCCGCCGATGTTGTTGAGGCCCTGCAAACGGCGGCCGCCCGTATCACCGATTATCACCAGCGCCAAATGCCCGATGATCTGAGTTATTCCGACGACGCCGGCGTCAAGCTGGGCTACCGGTGGACGCCCCTGGACGCCGCCGGGCTTTATGTTCCCGGCGGCACGGCGGCCTATCCGTCATCGGTGCTGATGAACGCGCTGCCGGCGAAAATCGCCGGGGTCCGGCGCTTGGCCATGGTGGTGCCGGCGCCCAAGGGGGCGATCAATCCCCTGGTGCTGGCCGCCGCCGACCTTGCCGGCGTTGATGAGATCTACCGGATCGGCGGCGCCCAGGCCGTCGCCGCGCTGGCCTATGGCACCGACACCATCGCTGCCGTCGATAAGATCGTCGGCCCCGGCAATGCCTATGTGGCCGCCGCCAAGCGCCAAGTGTTCGGCGCCGTCGGCATCGACATGATCGCCGGGCCGTCGGAAATCCTGGTCCTCGCCGACGGTCTCAACGATCCCGGCTGGATCGCCGCCGATTTGCTCAGTCAGGCCGAACACGACCGCGACGCCCAGGCGATCCTGATCACCGACGACGCCGATTTCGCCGATGCCGTCACCGATGCCGTCGACGGCCACTTGAAAACGCTGCCCCGGTCAGATATCGCAGCGGCCAGCTGGCGGGATTTCGGCGCCGTGATCGTCGTCGAGGATTTAGCCGCTGCCGCCCCGCTGATCGACCGCCTCGCCCCCGAACACTTGGAAATCGCCGCCGAGGATGCCGAGGGCCTGGCCGACCGCATCAGCAACGCCGGCGCCATCTTCCTTGGCCGTTTCGCGCCGGAGGCGGTTGGCGATTACATGGCCGGTCCTAACCACGTGCTGCCGACGGCGCGTTCGGCCCGGTTTTCATCCTCGTTGGGGGTGTTGGACTTCATGAAGCGCACATCCATTATCGGCTGCGATGGCGACGCCTTGGCCGCCATCGGCCCCGCCACCATCACCTTGGCCGAGGCCGAGGGATTGGGTGCGCATGCCCTATCCGTGTCGATCCGGCTCAATCAGCCCAAGCCTGACCAGTCCGGGGAATAACATAGGCCACTAGGTCATGAATTCATAAATGGTGACGACTGTGACGTGTGTTATTTTGTTTACTGGCAAGGAATTAGGAGGGATTGATGCCGCAGCATCATGACCGACGACAGGACGACGTCCAGTGGACAAAAGAACCGCGCCCCGATGGGGTCGGCGGATGACCCGTTTCGGTACGTCAGGCACCCTCACCGGGGCGGGGCCCCACTTTCGCGCCCCTTCCTTCCGAAACAAGCCATCCGCCGATCACAGCTCGCCACCATTTATGAATTCATGACCTAGAGGTCAACCGTGTCCAGCAACCAGCGAATCGGAAACATCTTCCTCGACGAGAAAACCGTGGTTCGCCGCGCCGCGCATGTCGAACACGAACGCAAGGTCGCGGTTTATGACCTTCTGGAAGAAAACCATTTCCAGCCCGCCGGCGGCTATGACGGGCCCTTTAACCTGCATCTCGGTATCGAGGAAAACCGGCTGGTCTTCGACATCCGGACCGAAGCAGATGCAGCACTGGACCGCTTCTCGTTGCCGCTGAATTCGTTTCGCAAGATCGTCAAAGACTACTTCATGGTCTGCGAGAGCTATTTCGAGGCCATCAAGACGGCGCCGCCGTCGCGCATCGAGGCGTTGGACATGGGCCGCCGGGGATTGCACAACGAGGGATCGGATATCCTGCAGGACCGCCTCGAGGGCAAGGTCGAAATCGACAAACCGACGGCCCGGCGCCTGTTCACCCTGATCTGCGTTTTGCATATAAAAGCCTAATACCAAGGATCGCTGATAATGACCCATAGAGACGGCTTCCCAAGGTTTTCGGCTAGGAGCGTGCGCTGTGGCGATGCGGGGTATCGCGAAGCGTGCGCGACGCCGTCCGAAAGCCTTGGGAAGCCGCCGTTCCGGTCGCGTAGGCGGACCGTCGGAGGGCGTCGAAAAGCTTTGACGATGCACCGCATCGCCTACAGCTTTCCTCCTACCCGACGGATCGCCTACGCGATCTCAAGGGGTCATTATCAGCGATCCTTGGTATAGGGGACAGACCGCCGATGCCCGATCTTCCCTCCGCCGTATTGTTCGCGTGCAATATGAACTCCATTCGCTCCCCCATGGCCGAAGGGATTCTCAAGTTTCTGCACGGGGACAGCATTTATGTGGATTCCGTTGGTGTCCGTAAGGCCGAGATCAACGGGTTCTGCGTCACGGTGATGGACGAAATCGGCATCGATATGAGCCAGCACAAGAGTAAGTCCTTCGAGGACCTGGAAGATTCGTATTTTGACCTCGTCATCCCGTTGTCGCCAGTGGCCCAGCACAAAGCCGTTGAAATGACCCGGGTAATGGCTTGTGAGGTCGAATTCTGGAACACCTTCGATCCGTCGATCATCGAATCCGAAGACCGCGAAACCATGTTGGAGGCCTATCGTACCGTCCGCGATCAGTTGATGGAACGGACCAAGGCGCGGTTTCCGATGCATCGAATATCCGATACCTGAGTGCCGTGTGTGGAAAAGCCTTGACCTTGAAGCACCGGAAAGCCTTTTATATGCCGCCTTTGAACGCAATTTGAGGACTTTATGGCGAAGGAAGAAGTTTTAGAATTTTCCGGCACGGTTACCGAGCTGCTCCCCAATGCGATGTTTCGGGTGGTTCTCGATAACGAGCATGAAATTCTTGCCCATACGGCGGGCAAGATGCGCAAGCATCGTATTCGTGTGCTCGCCGGTGACCGGGTCAATGTCGAAATGACCCCTTATGATCTGACCAAGGGTCGGATCACTTTCCGATTTAAATAAACGGTGCGGCCTTGGGCGCGCGCTTGATCTTGGCTTCCGCGTCGCCAAGGCGCTTGGAACTGTTGGCGCAGGTCGGCCTTATTCCGGCCGAGGTCGCCGCCGCCGATGTCGACGAGGCCCCTCACGCCCGAGAATTACCGGTGGCGCTTTGCCAACGGTTGGCCGCCGCCAAAGCGGGCCAGGTGGCGAAAAACTTTCCCGATGACTTTGTCCTCGGCGCCGACACCGTGGTCGCTTGCGGCCGGCGGGTGTTGGCCAAGGCCGCCGATGAGGAAGAAGCACGGGGGTTTCTTAAGCTCCTGTCCGGCCGCCGTCACCGGGTCTACGGCGGCTTTTGCGTGGTCGGGCCCGACGGCGTCGCCCATGCCCGCAACGTAATGACAGCGGTGATCTTCAAGCGCCTGAGTCCCGAGGAAATCGACGCCTACATTGCCGGTGGGGAATGGCGGGACAAGGCCGGCGCCTACGCCATCCAGGGTTCGGCGGCGGCGTTGATCCCGAAAATCATCGGGTCTTATTCGAACGTCGTCGGGTTGCCGCTGGCCGAAACCGCGGCGCTGCTGCACGGACTCGGCTACAAAGGCGAATAAATGAAGGGCATCAATCATATTTTGATCAGCACATCGCCGGGGGAAACCCGGGTGGCGCTGATGTCCGAAGGCCGCCTTGTCGAGGTGTTGGTGGAACGGGTGGGGGCGGCAAGCCTGGTCGGCAATGTTTATCTCGGCCGCGTGGAGACCGTAAACAAGGGGTTGGACGCCGCCTTCGTCAACATCGGCACCGGCCGGGACGGTTTCCTGGCCCTGCCCGAAGCGAGGCCATTGGGCGGACCTGCGGTCAGCGGGCATGGCGATAGCATTGGTGATTACTTGAACGAAGGCGACGCCGTCCTGGTCCAGGTGCAGCGCGATCCGGTCGAGGACAAGGGTGCAAAGCTGACCGCGCACATCAATCTGGCCGGCGTCGATTTGGTGTTCCGGCCTTTGCAGCCCGGCGTCAGCATCTCCCGGCGCATCGATGATGCCGGCGACCGTGACCGCTTGGCCGCCCTGGTCGAAGGCTTGGTGCCGCCAGGCGCGGGTGAAGAGGGGGTGGCGGCGGAGGGCGGTTTTATCGTCCGCACCGCCGCCAGGGATGCCGCCGAAGACGCCCTGAAAGCCGACGCCGAACGCCTGATCGGGCGGTGGCGGGATATTCGCTTTGCTCGGGCCAATGCCAAAGCGCCGGCGTTGTTGTCTGGGGGGCCAAGTCCGGGCTGCCGGGCGCTTCGGGATTTCGGCGGATCGGGGATCAACAAAATACTTGCCGACGAGGCCCAAGCGCTGGCCGAGGCGCGGGCATTTTGCGAAACCGAGGCCCCGGCCCTGGCTTCCCTGATTGAACAACACAGCGGCCCGGTGCAGTTGTTTGAGGCGTTTGGCGTCGAAGAACAGATCGACGCCGCCCTGTCGCCGGTGGTGGCGCTGGCCGGCGGCGGCTCGCTGATCATCAGCCAGACGCCGGCGCTCTGCGCCATCGACGTCAATACCGGCGGCGCCGATGGCGGGTCGCGGCAACGGACCGCCGAGGCGGTCAATTTGGACGCCGCCACCGAGGCCGCCCGGCAGATCAGGCTGCGCAATATTTCCGGCTTGATCGTCGTCGATTTCGTCTCCGTCCGGGGCGATGCCGGCAAGCGCGAAACCCTGGAGGCGCTGAGGAATGCTTGCGCCGCCGACCCGCTAGGCCCCCAGGTGGTCGGCTATACCCGCATGGGCCTGGTTGAAATGACGCGGCCCCGGCACGGCCTGTCGCTGGGGGATCATTTGGGCGTGGCCTGGGACTCAAGGGAGCTGACGGCAGTCAAATCGCCGCTCACGCATGCGCTGGCGGCGCTCAGGGCCGTACTTAATCAAATCCTTATTCGCGGCGGCACCGCCCAGGTGACGCTCAGGGCATCGGCCGCGGTGATTGACGCGCTTGGCGATTCAGGCGGCCCCGGCCCGGCGGCGTTAAAGGAAACCGAAGAAAGACTAGGGCTTGCCATTCAACTTCTCCCGGACCAAGATTTGGCCGCCGGGGGATATGATATCGATTTTGGAAAAGCCGAATAGCGATGCCGGAAAAAACCGAAAAACCAGCCAAGGTGGTGCCGCTGAAGAAAGGCAAATGCCCGACCTGCGCCAAGACCTCGGCGGCGGCGTATTTCCCGTTTTGCTCGAAGCGCTGTTCCGATCTGGACCTGGGCCGCTGGCTCGACGGCGCCTATCGCATCCCCACCAACGAGGCCCCCAGCGACGCCGCCCCCAACGAAGGCGACGACGAGGAATACTAGTTCATGACTTGGTGTGCTTCGGGCGCCCTTGCGGCGGCAAGCGTGCTGGACAGGGTTGGGGATTTCTTTTATAAGCGGCGTTCCCAAGGCTTGCCGGGGCTTTCAACGCCCCTCAAGGCCCATTCCTTCCGGGATACGCCCAGGTAGCTCAGTTGGTAGAGCAGTGGACTGAAAATCCTCGTGTCGGTGGTTCGATTCCGCCCCTGGGCACCACTCTTGTCTTCGATCATTGAAATCATTCATCTTTTTACCCCTTTTTGTCTAACCTTGCTGCCATCATGAGGAAGGTTAGACACTTTTGTTCCATCTATGTCTGCTTGGACCTTGTTCATGGCAGTATCAGGGGCGCATCTCCAAGATGGGGGACC
>DASCOC010000147.1:0-5708 GCA_036011805.1 Rhodospirillales bacterium | reverse complement strand
AGATGTCATGGTAGCTATTGGTGCCGGTATAAACACCGATAACACTGAATAGGATGATCATCGGGCCTAAGATGCCGCGCGGCACCAAGGTCAGGTACGCAAAAGTCCGGGCCATAAAAATGGCGACGAAGGCCATGATAAAATTGGCCCCGATAAATCCCCACATAATGGTGTAAATGACTTCCGGATTATTCTTGAAAAGCCGCAAGCCAGGCTGCAAACCGTGGATGGTCAAGGCACCAAGGATAACGGCCGCTGAAATGCCCCCCGGAATGCCGAGCACGAACATCGGGATCAAAGAGGTTCCGGTGACGCCGTTGTTGGACCCCTCGGTCGCCGCAAGGCCCTTGATTTCACCCTTGCCGAATTGATCGCCGGGTTTTGCGCGGCGGATTTCCCAGGCATAGGCGATCCATTGGGCGATGGAAGCCCCGGCGGCCGGAATGATGCCGACCACCAGACCGCAAACCCAGCCACGAATGAGCGACCATTTTATTTTGTACATTTCCGAAAATCGGGGCCATATCCGCCAGGATAGAGTCTTCAGCCCGGAAATGTTTCCATGCGCCGCGCCGGCGCAAAGATCGAGTCCCTGGGCAAACGCAAACAGGCCGATGATGCACGGCAAAATACCGATGCCGCCCATGAGCCCGATCATGTCGAAGGTAAACCGAGGGTAACTTGAAAAATGATCGACGCCAATGGTGCTCAGGCATAATCCGAACAATCCAGAGATCAATCCCTTCGACAACGAACCGAAGGAAACCGACGCAATCGCCGTCAGCCCAAGCATGGCGATCAGGAAGTATTCAGCCGGACCAAACCACAACGCCACCTTCGCCAATGGCGGGGACAAAAAAAGTAAAACGAAGCCGCTGATGATACCGCCGATCACCGAGGCGAAGGTCGAAACCCTGATCGCCTCAATCGCTTTCCCCTTTTTGGTTAATTCATACCCCTCGATCGCCGACGCCGCGGACGCCGATGTCCCGGGCGTGCGCAACAAGATGGCCGAGAAAGAGCCGCCATAAATTCCGGCGGCAAAACACGAAACCATCAATATCAATGCCGTTGCCGGCTCGAACTCAAATGAAACCGGAATCAGCAGCGCAATCGCCATCGGCGGGCTGAGGCCGGGAATGGCGCCGATAACCAGTCCGACACAAACCCCGAGCAACATTGCCGTTAAATTCCCAAAGGAAACAAGGTTGCCCAGATAGCTAAAGGATTCTTCAAAAAACATATTTCATACTTTTTTAGAAAAACCAGCCCTGCGGAAGCTGCGCATGCAAAAAGTTCACAAAGAAGGCGTACATAATGGGGAGCGACACGACGACGGTAATGGCGACGGTCCTGAAATTACGGACCCCGGCAATGAGGAAGCTCAATAACAGAAAACAAAATGAAGTGACAAAATAACCAACAACAAACATGATCGGTATATAAATAATAGTTAGTAATAAAATCAGATATTGCTTCTTGGTTGCATAAGTAAATTCTATATTTATTTTATTCGCACTATCTTTGTTTCTGAATGCGTCGCCCAAAAGAAATAGCGATAAAACCATCGCAATGCCGGAAGTGAATTGTGGAAGTTGATGCCCATTGGCCGGGAATTCTTCCGACGCAAACCAGATGTACGCGGAAATAGCGAGGATGGATAATGCTGAAATGGCTCTACCAATGTAGACGGGCATTATTTTTTCACTCCTCCTTCGGCGCCGTCACGGAGAGCGACACCTCGGAGCCCTCCAGCCACAATCGCACCACATCGATCTGATCGCGTTCCGCGCCGAACTTCTCTGCGGCCTCGGTCCACAACGCACTGCACCGCTCGGCGATGGGGGCATAGGCGCCGATAGCGTCCGCCATGTCGGCGGTAATGCGCACATCCTTGGCCAGCAGCGCCAAGGCCATGCCGGTCACGTGGTCCGGGTTGTTGACGTAAGGTTTGACCTTTTTTTCGATCGGCGTATTGCGCCCCGTCGCCGCTGCCGTCATGGACTCCAACATGATCCTGGGATCGAGCCCGAACCGCTTGCCGATGCTCAGCGCCTCGAAGGCGGTGATCAGGCCGCTGGCGTTGACGAAGTTGTTGAGTGCCTTCATGGCGTGCCCCGTGCCTTGGCCGCCGCAGTGGAAAATACTGCCGCTGACGGCGTCCAGCAAAGGCCGGCAGCGCTCGATATCGGCGTCCTCGCCGCCCGCGGTGACGGCCAGGGTGCCGTCCTTGGCGAAAACCACGCCGCCGGCCACCGGGGCGTCGATCATGTCGATCCCGCGCTCGGTTAAATGCGCGGCGAGATTGCGGGTATCGACAGGGTCAGACGTGCTCATATCGATGACGATGGAGCCCGGACGAAGGCCATCGGCAACACCGGGGCCATGGTCATCGCCCAGGATCACGTCACGGACGATGGTGCTGGTCGGCAGCATGGTAATCACCGCGTCGACGGATTGACCCAGTTGGGAAAGGTCCGGCGCCACGCGTCCGCCGTGCGCCGTGGTGAAGCTATCAGCGACGCCCGGCGCGTTGTCGGCGACGACCAGGTCGAACCCCGCCTTGGCCAAATGGCCCGCCATCGGCCAGCCCATTTTTCCAAGACCGACGAAGCCGACTTGTTGAATTGCTTCCATGGCCTTTTCCCCCTCCCCTCCGGCCGAAGACGTTATGCCGCATTCAGGTCCGTCGAATGCTCGCCGGGCGGCGGCGGCGCAGCGGTTTCGCGATCCGGGACCGGACGCAATTCAATGGCCGTATTATCCCCATCCCGCCACATCACGAGATTTCCAAGGAAATTTTCGTCGTCCGTTTCCGGATAGTCGATGCGGAAATGCCCACCCCGGCTTTCCTGTCTTTCCAGTGCCGCAGTCCCCAGCATGCGGGCGACCTGGATCAGGTTGCGGGTCTCATACGTACGGCGCATGCATTCGAATCGCGCCCGGTCCGTGTCACCGCTGACGGCAACAGTATCGAATTCCCGCTCGAAACGGTCAAGTTCAGCCATCCCTTCCAGCAACCGGTCTTCGCGCCGGACCTGACCGACGGAGGTAACAATCAATTCCTGCACCTGGGCGCGCCATTCCTCCGGCGATTGGCCGTCACCGCCGCTGGCGACCCTATCGGCCAGGGACTCGATGGATTCTTTCCAGTTGCCGCTTTCCGGGTCGGGGGCGTCGCGGGTCTTGGCCTCCAGCGCGGCGGACATGCCGGAGCGAAATCCGAACACGTAACTGTCGATCAGCGCCAGCCCGCCGAGCCGGTTGGCGCCGTGAATGCCGCCCGCCGCCTCGCCGCCTGTATAGAGGCCCTTGAGCGAGGTGCGGCCCCATTCGTCGATGTGCACGCCGCCCAGATAAGTGTGCGGTCCGCTGGCGACTTCCATAAGATCCTTGCTGAGATCAATGCCGTTCTTGGCGAAGGTCTTGATGACTTCGCCGGCAGTCTCTTTGTTGACCTGATCAAAGACATGGCGAATGTCGATGAAAAGGTGGCCGTCGTCCGAAGCGCGGCCTTCGAAAATCTCGATGGCCATGGCCTTATTGATCAGGGCCCGGGGGCCACGTTCCATTTCCTTCGGCGCATGCTTTTCCATAAAGCGTTCGCCGTCGCGGTTGAGAAGATACCCGCCGCCGCCGAGCATGCCCGTTGAATACGGCGGATAGCCTGCCATCTTCGGCGGCCCCGCGGTGATGATCTGATAGTCGATGAATTCCATATCGATCATTTCCGCTCCGGCCCTAAAAGCCATGGCATAACCGTCGCCGGTGATGGTCGGCGGTGAATCGTTAAGGGTATGGATCTGCGGCGCCCCGCCGGTGGCGATGATCGTCGACCGGGCGTGGACAACCACCGGCGTTCCCTCCCGGTAAAGAAATCCCCAGGCCCCGACGACCCGGTCGCCGTCTTTGAGAAGGTCCACGAACATGACATGCGCCATGGGATCGATTCCCCAGCCCTTTGTCTTGTTCGACAGCGCCGCCATCAGGGGCTTGCCCATCAACCGCCCGCAGTGGACGAGGCGATTATAGCGGTGCGGATGGCCGCCGAACTTCTGGTCCAACCGGCCGTCTTCCAGCTTGATCAGGCCCAGTCCCCATTCGTCGAGCTCCGCCGAGCGCGCGATCGATTCGATGCTGACCAAATCGATCAGGCGGGGATTGCCGACGCCATAACTGCCGGTAAAGATGTCTTCGAAGAAGATTTCCGGATTGTCGGCGGGATCGGAGTCTCCCGTCGCCACCGAATGACCGCCCCTGGCCATGGAGGAACTGCCGGATGCGTAGGTGCCCTTGGTGGCGATGATCGGGGTGATGCCGGACCGCTTGGCGCCGACAACGGCCATCATGCCGGCAACGCCGGCGCCGATAATTAGAACGTCTGTTTCTATCCGATGAATTTCTGAAGAAGCGGTCATAATAAATTACCTTAATTAAAAATTCCGTTTGAATGCGCTTTCTAGCCAGCCTTCCGATGGGTCCGGTCGATAGCGTCTTCCAGGGAGGGCATGGCGCGCACGGAAACGAAGCGGACCGCGGCGCCGTCGGTGACACTGAATTCCATTTCAGCGCCCCGCGGCACCTCGATGACACTTCCGGGCACGGTTTCCTGGGTATCATTGTCGATGCGCATATTAAGCCCGCCCTCAATGACGTACATGAACTGCTCGTGCTCGCTGGCGTCGGCATGATGCATGTACCCGGCAGGATATTCGAAGAAGCCAAAGGCCAGCCGCTGCCCTTCGATCCAGGTGACCCGATTGGCGGAACTGGCCGGTGCATCCAGCCCGTCGATGATCGGGTAAAAACACTCTCCCAGCCCGTCGAGGATCGCCTGGGATTGTTCCGGGCTTTTCTCCTGACCCGCCCATTCGCCGCTGTCGTGGATTCTGTTGACCTCGTCGACCGTCATCGGCTTGTCGGGCGGCGCTTCGTCTTCCGCGATTCCCACCACCGACCATGTCTGGTCCTTGATATAGAGGTACCGTAGAGGTCCATCCTCGGTCGCCTTCATGGAGTGGCGGGCGTTGGCCGGAACGTGGATAAAGGTGCCGGGCTCAACGATCCGGCGGTCGCGCCCGACCACGGCGTTAATCTTGCCCTCAATGGGAAAAATCAACAGTTCATTGGGATGATAATGGAGTTCCGAACCGGTGCCCGCCTCTTTCTGCAGGAGGCAGAAATACATGTACCGGCCTTCGAGAATCGGCGCCTTTCCCGTCGAAAGATGCGGGGTGAGGTAGTGGGCCTCGTGATCCTCAAACCGATGAAACGGCATATAGTAATTCTTTCTGTAAACGGGTTCGGGGTGGCAATATCGTCACCATTGTGGGATACGCCGCATGGAGATAGGCTAACATCTAAATCAGACAAAGCAATAAGGCGCGGGTCGAAAAGCCAAGGTGAGCCCAAGGGGGCGCAAGGGTGGGCACAAGAATCGCCCCCAACCCGGTAAACGTCACGGGTAACGGAAATGATCAATTTAGCAGTGGTTGGATTAGGATACTGGGGCCGCCGTCATGTTACCTCTGCCCTGGCCAGTGGCCGCTTCAATATTGTCCGGGCGGTCGACGTCGACCCGGACCCGTCGGTGCGGGAATTCGCCGATGCCCACGGCATCCCGCTGACCGAGGCATTGGACGACGTCCTGGATGCATCCGATGTCGAGGCGTTGACGCTGGCCACGCCCCATTCTCTGCACACAGAAC
>DASCOC010000146.1:0-8373 GCA_036011805.1 Rhodospirillales bacterium | reverse complement strand
GGACCCGATCCACGGATACCATCAGGGCCAGCGGTTCAACAGCACCGCATCAACAGGCCGGACACAAGACTGTACCTGACTTGGCCGCTACGACGTCGAAAAGTCCTTGCAACGCGGGAGCCATCCACACAGGACATTCAATTGATTGGCACGTTTCTTAGGTGCTTGTTCAAGAAGATGACGGTTTGTTGAAGGCCTCAGCCGTCGCTTGCCAGTCATACGGGCCGTAATAAGTCTTGCGAGTAAACGTATGTGTCGCGCCATGGAGAATTATTGCCTCGCAAATATTGCCAAACAGCCTTTGTTCATCGCAGAAGACAATACAATTTTATATCAAACTGGCTCAATTATAGGGGGCAGGACAGCCGTAAATCCACCTTCGAGCGCGGTCGCCTGAAAGGATCAGAGTTGCGTGAAATGCAATGGAATAACCTTTCTGATGAATAGATTTATAATATTAGCTCTATGAACATTTTTGTGTCATCTTTTGTGTGGAATATGAAAATACAGCTTGTTCACTCAGGGAGGAAAATTATGAATTGGAAAAAATGCGTGACCGGCCTCGCCGCCGCGGTGACGGTATCTGTAATGACCACCTCGGCCGCCTTGGCCGCTGATGCGAAAGTCATCACCTTCGCAACTATCGCCACCGAAGAAATGGCGGTCGTCGCCGAACGCTGGCAGCCGACCATCAAATATCTTGAGAAAAAAGCCAATGTGAAGATCAACTTCTTCGCCACGACGTCCTACGCCGCCGCTGTCGAGGCGCTGCTCAATGACTTCGCCGACATGGCCATGCTGGGGCCGAAGATCTACACCGTGGCCCGCAAGAAATCAGACAAGATCGTGCCCATTGTCGGCACGGGCCGGCCGCCCAACCATTTCCTGAAAGAGCCCTGCGCGTGCTACCACGGGCGCCTGATCACTAAGAAAGGCAGCAAGTTCCCGACCATCGCCTCGTTGAAAGGCGCCGTGTTGGCGCTAACGGACCCGGGCTCAACGTCGGGCAACGCCCTGCCGCGCGCCCTTTTCCCCGACAAGATCGGCGGCACGCCGTTGGATGAATATTTCGGTGAAATCTTCTATGCCGGCAGCCACGATGCCGCCGCCAAAGCCGTGTTCAACAAAAAAGCCGATGCCGCCTTCGTATCGGAAAACGCGCTGTCGCGCGCCATTGACCGCGGTGCGTTGAAGATCGGGTCCTATAACCACCTTTGGATTTCCCCCGAAGTGGTCTCCAACCCCATTGTCGTCAACACCAAGAAGATGTCGCCGGACATGATAGCCAAGATGAAAAGCATCATGATGGCTATGGACAAGAACCCGGAAGGCAAGAAGGCGCTGAAGATCGTCAAGATGGCCGCCATGCCGGAATTGACCGACGCGGCCTTCGATCCGTTGCGCAAAATCCTGGCCAAGAAAGCCGAGTTGAAAAAGAAGAAAAAGAAATAGCGGTTGCGTAGGAACCTGGGCCGGCCACGATGGCTGGCCCGGGTTTCTTGTTTCTCTGCTGCTTAGGTTTCATCGCATGGCACTGCTGGAAATCAAGGACTTGTGTAAAAGCTATTCTACACAAGAAAAGGCCTTGCACGGCGTTGATCTGTCTGTCGAGAAAACAGAAGTCGTCGCGCTTCTGGGCCTGAGCGGGTCGGGCAAGTCGACACTGCTGCGCTGTATCAACCGATTGGTGGAGCCGGATTCCGGCCAGGTTATTCTGGACGGCGTCGAACTCACCAGTCTGGGCCGCCATGATCTGCGCAAGGCCCGTGTGAGCATGGGCATGATCTTCCAGGAATTCAATCTGGTCGACCGCATTACTGTGTTGGAGAATGTATTATCGGGCACACTGGGCGTGACCAGCCTGTGGCGCGCCGTCACGCGGGCGTTTCACAATGACGATATCGAACGCGCTATTGAGCTGTGTTCGCGGGTCGGCATCGCCGATCACATCAAGAAACGCGCCGACCAACTGAGCGGCGGCCAGCGCCAGCGGGTCGGCATCGCGCGCGCGCTGATGCAAAACCCGAAACTGTTGTTGGTGGATGAGCCGACGTCCAGTCTGGACCCGAAAATCGGTGTCGAGGTTATGGAACTCATGTGCGAGATCGCGGAAGAACGCCACATCCCCATACTATTCAGCGTGCACGACCTTAACATGGCAAAAACGTTTTCGCGGCGCATCGTTGGCCTGCAACAGGGCGAGAAGATTTTCGACGAGGCCACCGAAGCCCTCGACAAAGATTCCATCCAACGTATTTACGGATTTGCCTCGGAAGAACCGACTGCCGCGCAATGAGCACAGCGGCACATACAAACCCCTTGCGCGACCCAGGCAGCTTGGCCCGGCGCTACGCCGTCTACGGTGTAGTGGGCGCCCTTATCCTGGCAATGACACTACATCTCATGGTGTTCGAGACCAATTGGAGACGCATGGGATCGCCCAGCGAGATCGTCGAAACCATCTCTGCGCTGTGGCCAAGCCTCTCCTACATCCCCAAGATTATCGTGCCGTTGCTGGAAACGGCGTTGATGGCGTTTTGGGGAACCCTGCTGGCGATCATCATGTCCGTGCCCGTCGCCTACCTGGCAGCGACAACGACGACGCCTAGCATGCTGTTCACATTTCCCATCGGACGCGGCTTGATTGTGTTGTCACGCTCGACCCATGAAATCATCTTCGCGTTGATCTTTGTCGCCGCGTTGGGCCTGGGGCCTCTACCCGGCATTCTCGCCATCGCCTTCCGCGCCGTCGGCTTCATGTCCAAGACCACGGCCGAGGCCATCGAAAACGTCGACCGCCGGCCCGTTGAGGCCATCCAGGCGACCGGCGCCGGCCTGATCGCGCGGTTCGTCTTTGCCGTGGTGCCGCAGGTGCTGCCGATCTTTTTGGGCAACGCCATTTTCCAGTTCGACATCAACGTGCGCCGCGCCGCCATCCTCGGTATGGTCGGGGCCGGCGGTATCGGGCTGCATTTCGTCGAACAGATGAAGACCTACAATTACAACAACGCGGGCGCCTGCGTGCTCGCCGTCGTGGTGCTGGTGGTTGGCGGCGAGATCGTGTCCAACCGGCTCCGCACCAAACTGATCGCGGGTTAGGGCATGTCCGAAGAAAACCAGGCCCTGTTTCGCGACTACAAGGCAGACCAACGGATGGGCCGGCTGATCAAGTTCGGCGCCGGTTTAGCGTTGCTGGTGTTCGGCTTTTGGACTGTTGGGTTTTTGGAAATCCCCATGGAACGCCTGCTTGGCATGTTCGGCCCCCTTGGCACCATGCTGAGCGAACGCATCTTCCCGCCCGATATGGAATATGCGACTAGCTGGAAGGTGCTGGTCTCCGTCGTCGAGACCATCGAGATGTCATTGCTGGGCGCGTTCTACGGCACAATCATCACCATCCCGCTGGCCTGGTGCGCGGCATGGAACATCACGCCGAGCCGCCAGGTGTTCTACCCTATGGCGCGCGCCATTATCGTGCTCTGCCGATCCTTGCCTGCCATCATGCTGGGTTTGCTGCTGGTCTCGATCTTCGTGTTCGGACCCTTTGCCGGCGTCCTGGCACTGACCATCGGCACGGTGGGATTTGTCGGCAAGCTGATGGCGGAACAGGCGGAAGCTATCGACATGGGGCCCGTCGAGGCCATCCGCGCCACAGGTGCCGGGCGCACCAAGGTGTTCGTCTACGGCATCTGGCCGCAGGTCAAACCAGCCTGGTCCGGGATTATTATCTACAACTGGGACGCCCGTTTGCGGGCCTCGACCATCTTAGGGTTCGTCGGTGCCGGTGGCATCGGATTGCATTTGCGCGAACAGATCTCGCAACTTGAATACCATGCCGCCATGGGCATCATCACCATCATCTTGGTGCTGGTGGTCATTTCCGAAACCGTGTCGCACTTCCTGCGCGAAAAGCTTCGCTAAGAGAGCCCGCATGAGCCGGATCACCGAACGCAACTCTGATGCTTCGACCATTGATACCTGGGGGGCCGTCACCATCTCACCGACGGACGATGTCGTGGTAGGCAGTCTCTCGACATGGATCATTACCTTTACGGTGGGTGCCTACGCCATGGATGTCGGCGGCGGGCTCAAGATCGGCACCCGCCGGCAAGCGGACTTCGGCGCCCCGCAATTCGACGACCCGGCGGCTGAGAACTATGCCAGCGTCACCTGTTCGCGGGCTGGTTCTGAATTTGAAACCTTTTTCGATCCCCGCGGCCACAAACGCCCGTTTAATGCCGTCGCCGTCGTCCGCTTGAAAAAGGGCCCGCTTTACCCTGGCGACACTATTAGCGTCGTCCTTGGCGACACGACAGGCGGCTCGCCAGGACTTCGCGTTCAATCCTTCCCCGAGAGCGCCAGCGATTTCGCGGTCTTCCTGGATCCGCTCAGCAGCGGCGAATACAAGCGCGTGTTCTGCCTGACTTCGAATTTCCGCATCCTCACCGGGCCGTCCGAATACCTCAGCGTCGTTGCGCCAACGATCGTAAAATCCGGAATGCCTTTCCGTGTCCAGGTGCGGGGCAACGACAAATTCGGCAACCCGACACCCGTGGATGCCATGGACCTCACCCTGGATGCCGACCCCCCGGTTGCCTGCCCCTTGTCGGAAAGCGACGCCCGGGCGAAATGGGTCGAGGGCGTGGTGCTCACCGGGGCCGGAGTCCGCCGACTGCATCTTTCGGACAAGGACGGCGTGCAGGCCATTAGCAACCCGATTGTCGTTCAGGACTCCGATGACGAGATCATCTGCTGGGGCGACACCCAGGCGCAAACGGCATCCACCGTGGGTATAGGGTCGCCGGACGAATATTTCGCCTACGCCCGAGACCTCGCGGCCATTGATTTCACGACCCACCAAGGCAACGATTTCATCCTGTCAGACGCAGATCTGGCGGAGGTCCGCGATGCCGCCGAAAAACACCATGAGCCTGGACAATTCGTGCCCTACTTCGGTTGGGAATGGTCGGGCCCCACGGGGACCGGCGGCGATCGTAATGTGCTCTTTCTAGATGACGACGGCCCCATCTTCCGCAGCAGCCATTGGCAGCTCCGGGCGGATGAAATCGCCAAGGGAGCAAACGAAACGGAATGCGTGTCCGCCCGCGACCTGCAGGTCAGGATGCGTGAATACATCGCCGAGACCGGCCGCAAAGTCATCATGGTCCCTCACATCGGCGGCCGACGGTCCGATTATGAGTTCCAGGACACGGAACTGGAACCGGTTTTCGAGATTTGTTCCAACCACGGCGTATTTGAATGGCGGCTGCATGAATTTTTGCGAAAGGGCGTCCGGGTCGGCGTTGTCGGCGCCAGCGATGATCATACCTGCCGCCCCGGCCTAGCTTATCCGTCGACCCCGGAGATGACGATCTTAGGCGGCCTCGGCGCTGTCTTCGCAGGAGCCAAGACCCGTGAAGGCATCTATGACGGTCTGATGGCGAGGCATTGCTACGCCACCACGGGGCCGAGAATCTATCTAAACGTCGAGGCCGACGGCCATCCCATGGGCTCAGCCTTCAATACCAAGACGCCGCCACGTCTTTCCGGCACCGTCTACGGCATGGCGCCCTTGGAATCGATATCGATTTTCAACCGCAGCGAGGAGCTGGAAAGGCTTGCGCCCAATCCACCGCAACCGGACGGACGGCGGATCAGGGTGACCTGGACCGGCGCCAACAGTCCGGACCGTGGCCGCTTCATGGACTGGAGTGGTGAACTCCGTCTCAATGGCGGGACGATCTTGAAGGCTACGCCCCTCAACATGTTTGCCGCCAAATACGGCATAAGTGAAAGTGATGACCATCGGGTAACCTGGCGTTCCGTCACCTCCGGCCAGGAGGAAGGTCTGTTGCTGGAAGTCGATGCGCCAGACGACGCCGTTATCGAATTTCAAGCCGGCCCGGCGGATGTCAGCATTTCTCTCGGCGAGGCGCGAAAAGAAGACCTGGAGTGGACGTTCGGCGGCTTGGAGCAGTCCCTCATGGCCAGCACCCGGCATTGCGAGGGCTATGAGCAGGATGCGACGTTCGAATTTATCGACGAAAAGGCGAATGGCGGCGAACAGGCCTATTGGATTCGTGTTACCCAAACCGATTTTCACCGTGCATGGAGCAGCCCGATATATGTCGAGCTTGAAAAATCCTGAGACACCCGTCATGGACGTGATTACCGGGCTTGCCGCCAACCTGGGCCTGGGAACGGTTTCGGTGTCACCCATTGACCCCATCGTCGTTGGGGCGTTCGGCACTTGGACCATAACCTACACAGTCGGAACTTACGGTATCGATGTCGGCGGCGGACTCAAGATCGGCATGCGGCGCATGGCGGATTGGGGCGTCCCGCAATTTGATAACCCCGGCGCGCCGGACTTCGTCACCGTGTTCTGCCCGGCATCAAACCTTACGGTCCGCCATGACCCCCGCGGCCATATCCGGCCCTTCCGCTCGGTTATCATTATAGATGTGGAAGAGGCCGTTCTTTTCCCCGGCGATACCATCACCATTGTCCTCGGGAAAACGGCCCAGGGATCACCTGGGATAAAGGCGCAAACATTCCCGGAAACCGTTTGCGAGTTCGCCGTCTTCGTCGATCCCATGACCAGCGGCGAATACCGGCGGGTTGCGCAAATCAGCCCCAACGTCCCGGTTGTTCCGGCGGCTTGCGAACGCTTCGACCTGCTGGCCCCGTCGACGGCAACAGCGGGTGATTCCTTTCGTGTCCTGGTGCGCAGCCTTGATCGATTTGGAAACGTAACGCCGACGGATGTCAATTTGGTCCTCACAGGCGCCGGTGAGACAATACCGGTAACGATGAAGAAGCAGCATGGCGGCGCCCTGTGGTTGGACGATATCTCCGTGCCGGAACCCGGCGTAACACGCCTGGAATTATTGCGTGACGGCGAAGGCATCGCCCACAGTAACCCGGTGATGGTCCGCGAGGACGGACCGGACGATGGGGAGTGGAATATTTTCTGGGGAGACACCCAGGGACAAACGGCCAAAACCGTTGGAGCCGGTAGCGTGGAGGAGTATTTCCGCTATGCCCGCGACGTCGCCGGCATCGATTACTGCACCCATCAGGGCCACGATTTCATGCTCACCGACGAAGATTGGCAGGAAGTAACCGAGCAAACGCTTCAATTCCACGAACCCGGCCGTTTCATCACTTTCCTCGGTTACGAATGGTCCCCAACGTCCGGCGCCGGCGGTGACCGGAATGTCATGTATCTGGACGATACGGGACCCCTTTACCGGTGTAATGCGTGGCAAGTGGGCGGGGCTGTCAACGATATGGAAAGGGCGAACACGGAGGACATCTTCTCCGCTTTCCATGAATTTATTAAGGAGAAAGGCAACCGCGTACTGATGCAGCCCCATGTCGGCGGCCGGCGCTCGGACGTGGATATCCACGATCCGGACCTTGAGCCCTTGATTGAAATTTCATCGTGTCACGGCATCTTCGAATGGCGGCTTCTGGAGGTCCTGGAACGCGGCTATCACATTGGTGTTATCGCCGCCAGCGACGACTGCACCTGCCGTCCTGGACTGACCTTTCCGACGACAGCGGAGATGTGTATGCCGGGCGGACTGGGCGCCATGATGAGCCAAACCTTGACGCGGGACTCTCTCTGGGAGGCCATGACATCGCGCCGCTGTTATGCAACGACGGGAGCCCGGATCGTCCTCGACGTAACGGTCGACGGAAACCCCATGGGATCGCTCTTCCAGGCCGGTGGCCCGGCGACTATAACCGGCTCGGTGCATGGAACCGCCGCCATTGATGAGATTGCCATCTTCGACCGTGCCGAACTGATTTACCGGGAGCACCCGAACCCGCCAACCCGCGATGACCGGAGGCTTAAAATTCTGTGGACGGGCGCGCGGACCAAGGACAGAAGCCGGCACACGGTTTGGGACGGCGGGCTTCGCGCAGACGATGGCCGGATCGCATCTGTATCGCCGCTTTGCATTGCAACCGCCAAGCATGAAGTTACCGATGAAGGACCGGACCGTGTCGCCTGGAAGACGGTCACGGCGGGGCAGGAAAGCGGCGTGCTGTTGGAAATAGAGGCGGACGACGAGGCGCGCATATTTTTTGATGCCGGACCGGCAACCTTCGATTTCTCTATCGGTGAGGTTCGCCAAAAGGACATCGAGTTCCCTTGCGGGGGTATCGGCCAAAAAGTCATGGTAACGACACTGCATCATGAAGGCGAGAGCATGGATACAAACTTCACATTTACCCACGATAAGGCCGGTCCGGGTGAGCATGCCTATTGGGTACGGATCAAGCAGTCGGACTTCCACCGCGCGTGGAGCAGTCCCATTTATATCGACATAGGAGACGCGTGAATGAGTGAACAACAGAGCA
>DASCOC010000145.1:0-3703 GCA_036011805.1 Rhodospirillales bacterium | reverse complement strand
GGACCCGATCCACGGATACCATCAGGGCCAGCGGTTCAACAGCACCGCATCAACAGGCCGGACACAAGACTGTACCTGACTTGGCCGCTACGACGTCGAAAAGTCCTTGCAACGCGGGAGCCATCCACACAGGACATTTATGGCAGGGATGATACCCGCTCCCCACAACCAAGCCGCCCCTCTCACCCCGCTAGACCCCCCCTCACAGCATCCCCGTCGCCACGGTATTGATCAGGATACTGAGCAGGAAATCCAAGCCGACGATGCCGGCCGCCATGCCCGCCGAAATATCCAGCGCGG
The DNA here is from genome assembly GCA_036011805.1 of Rhodospirillales bacterium. Lineage (GTDB taxonomy): Bacteria > Pseudomonadota > Alphaproteobacteria > Rhodospirillales > Casp-alpha2 > Casp-alpha2. The sequence continues at coordinate 3,403 of DASCOC010000145.1, read as the reverse complement.
TGCGGGTGATAAACCAGGTGTAAAACAAGATCAGGCTGAGCGCCATCAGCCCCAGCGCATTGGCGGGGTCATTCGCCAACAGGCCCGACGTCGCCAGGATGGCGATCGGCAGGTAGAGGGCGTTTTGCAGGACCGCGGCCCAGTTGTAGGCGACGATGAAGCGGATGTAGTGCGCTTCGCGGTCCATATTCTTGATCAGCGACGCCATCAGCAGGGGAAAGGCGACCCAGGCGATGACGTAGGCGATCGATTCAATGGCCATGAAGCGGGAAAACGGCAGCGTTTCCGCCATTCCGGAAAAACGAAGGCTCAGCAATAAAAAATAAAACGGCGCCACCAGCACGGCGGCGAAAAAAGACCGCCAGAAGCCATCCGGGGTAGCGTCGAAATAGTCCATGCCCGAGGCATCGAGACGGGCCAGCCGGTAGGTGCCGTAGAGGGCGGTCAGGATATCCCGCGCCGAGGGCATGTGCTCAGTCCTTGGTCGTAGCGTCGAAGAAACGCTCAAGCACGGCCTGGTAGATCTCCGAAAGCGTGCCGATATCGCTGACCTTGGCGTTTTCATCGGCCTTGTGGGCGGTGTCGTTGATCATGCCGAATTCCGCGACCGGGCAGTGATCCTTGATAAAGCGCGCGTCCGAGGTGCCGCCGGAGGTGGAAAATTCCGGGCGCCGGCCGGTGACGGTTTCAACGGCGGCGGCGACGGTGGCGGCTAACGGGCCCGGCGCGGTCAGGAACGGTTCGCCGGAAACCCTGACGGCCAGGTCGTATTCGCCGCCCCCCTGAACAGATATGGCGTCGAAGCGTTGACGCAGCAGCGCCACCAGGCTGTCGCCGGAATGAAGGTCGTTGAAGCGAATATTGAATTTTGCCGTCGCCGTCGACGGAATGACGTTGCTCGCCGGATTGCCGACATCGACGCTGGTCACCACCGGTTGCGAGGCCGGGAAATGGTCGGTGCCCTCATCAAGGGGGCTGTCGATCACGGCCGTCAGCATCGTCATCAACCGGTGAATGGGATTGTCGGCGAACTCGGGATAGGCGGCGTGGCCGCTGCTCCCTTTAACGGTGAGGACGCCATTCATCGAGCCCCGGCGGCCGATTTTTATGGTATCGCCGAGGGCTTCGGTGTTGGTCGGCTCGCCGACCAGGCAGACGTCGATGACCTGGCGTTGCTGCTGCAGCCATTCGAGAACCTTGACGGTGCCGTTGACGGCGTCGCCTTCCTCATCGCCGGTAATAAGTAAACTAATGGAGCCGCCGAAATCAGGGCCTCGGCTGTCGAGGAACCGGGCGGTGGCGGCGGTGAACGCGGCGATGGCGGTTTTCATGTCCGACGCGCCGCGTCCGTATAAACGCCCGTCCTTGACCAAGGCTTCGAAGGGATCGACCGACCACTGATCCGCGTCGCCGACGGGAACGACATCGGTATGGCCGGCGAAACAGAAATTCGGCGCGCCGTCGCCGATCCGGGCATAGAGGTTCTGAACCTCGACGCTGCCGTCGCCGGCAAAAGCCAATCGGTGGCAGCTGAAGCCGAGGCCCTCGAGCGCCTCGGCCAGGACATTGATCGCCCCGGCGTCGGTCGGGGTTACGCTGGGGCAGCGGATCAGGGCTTGGGAAAGGTCGATGGGGTCCATGACACGGCTCAATCCCGGAGCAGGTCGTTGATGGACGTCTTCGAGCGGGTCTTCTCATCGACCCGCTTGACGATGACGGCGCAATATAGCCCCGGGCCGGGGGTTCCGTCGCTTAGGTCGCGTCCCGGCATTGATCCCGGAACGACCACCGAATAGGCCGGCACCCGGCCGAACATCACCTCGCCGGTGGCGCGGTCGACGATCTTGGTCGAGGCGCCGATATAGACGCCCATCGACAGCACCGCGCCTTCTTCGACGACGACGCCTTCGGCGACTTCGGAACGGGCGCCGATAAAGCAATTGTCTTCGATGATCACCGGGCCGGCCTGCAGCGGCTCGAGCACGCCGCCGATGCCGACGCCGCCGGAAATGTGACAGTTTTTACCAATTTGCGCGCAGGAACCGACCGTCGACCAGGTATCGATCATGGTGCCGCTGTCGACATAGGCGCCCAAATTGACGAAACTGGGCATCAGGATGACGCCGGGCGCGATATAGGCCGAATGGCGCACGATACAGTTGGGCACGGCGCGGAATCCGGCCTCGCGGAAATGGCTGTCGTCCCAGCCCTTGAACTTGGAGGCGACCTTGTCGAACCAGGGCGCGCCGTCAGCACCGCCGCTGATCGGGGTCATGTCGTTGAGGCGAAAAGACAGCAACACCGCCTTTTTCAGCCATTGATTAACCTGCCAAACGCCTTCGGTTTTCTCGGCGACACGGGCCTTGCCGGTATCCAACAGGCCCAAGGCCGCGTCAACGGCGTCACGGACCGCACCGGTGGTGTCGGTGCCGATGTCGTTGCGGGCTTCCCAGGCGTCGTCAATGGCGGCTTCAAGGTCGGCGGTGGTCATGGGTTTTCTTTCAATTACGGTTATTGGCGGCGACAGAAAATGCGGTACGCCGCCCGGAGTGTCAATACGGGGTGTCAATACAGGCCGCTATTCCACCGTCAACGCGCCCAGCCATTGGGCAAGGTCATCGGCGACATGGTCGATGTAATCCGGCACCGGATCGTCCTGGTCGCGGAGGCGCTCCGGCCGGACCCAGACCGTGGCCATGCCCAGGTCCGCGGCCGGGGCCAGATTGCGGGCCAGGTCTTCGACCATGACCGACCGCGAAGGTGTGATATTGCAGCGGCGAACCAGGGCGTCATAGGGTTCGGGCTTAGGCTTCGGGATGTAGTCAGCGCCGACGATGTCATAAATGTCTTCGAAATGATGACCGATGGAAAGCCGTGAGAGGATTCTTTCGGCATGGTTGGTGGGGCCGTTGGTGAAGATGACTTTCCGCCCCGGAAGCCTGGAAAGCGCCTGATTGAGCCGAGGGTCAGGCGTCACCGCGGCTAAGTCGATGTCGTGGACGAAATCGAGAAAGACGTCCGGCTTCATGTCGTGAAGCGCCATCAACCCCGAAAGCGTGGTGCCGTATTCCAGGTAATAGGTGCGCCGAAGTTCGCCGGCCGCTTGGATATCCAAATCCAGGAAATCGGCAATGAAACGGGTCATTTTCTTATCGACCTGGGGAAACAGGTCCGATGTTGACGGATACAGCGTGTTATCGAGGTCGAAAACCCAGCATTCAGCTTCTTTCAGGCGGTTTTTTGGGGCGCTTGTTTGATCCATTGCCTTAACCAGGGGCGGATGTTGACGGGAAAGTGGGCTTTTTCTTTCCCTTGAATGCTTTAGAATATAACCGTATGCAAGTCTGAGGGCTGGCGGCGGGGGCTTCCATCTACTAAAACTACTTAATCGATTATGGGTTTT
>DASCOC010000144.1:0-6530 GCA_036011805.1 Rhodospirillales bacterium | reverse complement strand
CGTCCGCTTCTTCCGGCGCCGGAACGTTTGTCTCGCTGCCGCCATGACCAAGTCTTAGAAGAATATCATCCAGCTGTTCCAAAGAATTATAATTGACGGTCAGGGAACCGCCGTTTCCCTTGAATTTAATCGCCACCTTCAGGCCCAAAATGTTTTCCAGATCACGTTCCAGGGCCAGGGTATCGACATCTTTTTTCTCTGGTGGTGAAGGGGCGTCCTTCTGGCGCTGACTTTTTTTCACCAGGCGTTCGGTCTGGCGCACGCTGAGGCCTTTTTTAGTAACCTCACGCGCCGCGGCCAACGGGTCCGGCGCATTGAGAAGGGCACGGGCATGGCCGGCCGACAGCTCATTGGCGTCCAGCATTTTCTTAACCGGGACGGGCAGGCCCAACAGGCGCAGGGTGTTAGCGACGTGGGGGCGGCTCTTGCCGACGGTTTTGGCTAAGGCGTCTTGGGTATGGGCAAACTCATCGATCAGGCGCTGATAACCGATGGCTTCATCCAACGGCGACAGGTCTTGGCGTTGCAAATTTTCGACCAACCCGATTTCCAGGGATTCCTGGTCATTCAGGTCCCGGATGATGACCGGCACCTCGTGCACCTTGGCCATTTGGGCGGCCCGCCAACGGCGTTCGCCGGCGATAATTTCATAGGCGTCATGTTCGTCGGGATGCTGGCGAACCAGCAACGGTTGGATAATTCCGTTTTCGCGAATCGATTGGGCGAGCTCTTCTATCAATTCCTCGTCGATGGAATGGCGGGGTTGGTTACGGCCGGGGTGGAGGCGTTCGACCGGAACCTGCCGGGATCCTTTTAACCGGTCCGAACCGACCCTTTCTTTGGTCTCTTCACCCAACAGCGCGTCGAGGCCGCGGCCAAGGCTCTGGCGTTTTTTTTCCGCCATCATGCGGTCAACCGCCGTTCCCGATGAATGACCTCACCCGCCAGGCTGAGATAGGCTTTGGAACCCGGACAATGGAGGTCGTAAATCATCACCGGGCGGCCGTGCGACGGGGCTTCGGACACCCGCACGTTCCGGGGGATAACGGTTTTATAGACCTTATCGCCGAAATGCTCGCGCACATCATCGGCGACCAGGCCGGACAGTTTATTTCGACGGTCATGCATGGTCAGAACGATACCCTGAATATCAAGTCCCGGATTGAATGCGGTTTTGACGCGCTCAATCGTATTGACCAGTTGGCTGATCCCTTCGAGGGCGAAAAACTCGCACTGCAGGGGCACCAACACCGCTTGCACGGCAACCAGGGCGTTGATGGTCAACAGGCCCAGCGCCGGCGGACAGTCGATCAGCACGTAATCGTAATCACCGGTGCCGGCCTTAAGGGTTTCGCTGAGCCGGTATTCCCGGCGCTCCATGCCGACCAGTTCGATTTCGGCGCCCGACAGATCGATTCCCGACGGCATGATATCAAGACCGGGGATCTCGGTCGCGCGGACGGCGTCTTCAATCTCGGCCTCGCCGATCAGGACATGGTAGGAATTACAGTCGCGGTCTTCGCGCGCAACGCCTAGCCCGGTGCTGGCGTTTCCCTGCGGGTCGAGGTCGATAATCAACACTTTCTGGCGGATCGCCGCCAGCGCCGTCGCCAAATTGATGGTGGTGGTGGTTTTTCCGACCCCGCCTTTTTGGTTGGCGATGGCGATAATTCGGGTTGCGGGATTTTGCCGGCGGTGTCCTTCAGGAATCATCACGGTGCGCTATCGCCTCCAATTTCAAGACCATGCCCGAGGGATCGGACAAACTTTGAATTGCTGAGTCATTTATAATCCATTTTTTTTGTGCTTGCGTCAATTCATCTCGCCATTTTTTACCCTTTAGGAAGAAACATTGTCCGCCTTTTTTTAGCACCAAATTTGCGTATTCCAAAAGTTTCTCTAATGACGCAACGGCCCGGGAGACCACCACATCGGCCCTTAAATCCGGCAAATCTTCTATCCTGGAATGATGAATTATTGCCCCGGCGTCCGTCGCCCAGTTGACCTCGCGCAAAAATACGCATTTTCTTTCGTTACTTTCTACAAGGTGGACTTCCGCGCCTTTCCACGGGGCGGCGGCGGTGATTGCCAACACCAAGCCGGGGAACCCGGCGCCGCTTCCGATATCGACGATATTTTTTATACCGGACGGCAACAACGGCGCCAATTGCGCACTATCGAGGAAGTGCCGCCGCCAGACATCCGTAAGGCTGCCCTTGCCAACCAGATTGACCGTCCGCTGCCATTTTTCCAACAACGCCGTATAGGCCTTCAAGCGCTCCAGCGCATCATCGCTAACGCCGGTAATCTCTTGAAAACCCTCAGGGCTCAGCGGTTTCATCACCGTTACTGGGAGTCTATTTTCGGGGTTAGGAATCGGCTCTGTTTCACGTGAAACACTTTCCCAAATCGTCCGCTCAGGCTGAAACCGGGCCTTGCTGTAGCGGCGTCGGGCGGCGGCGGACATGACCGAGAAGGGTGGTCAACGCCGCCGGCGTGACGCCGGAAATCCTCGCCGCCGCGCCCAGCGTAGCGGGACGGGCGGCGGTGAGCTTGGCGCGGGCTTCCATCGACAGGCCGCTGATCGCGTCGAAGTCCAGATCGTCAGGAATTTCCAGGGACTCGTCGCGGCGAAAAGCCTGGATGTCGGCATCCTGACGCTCGATATAGCCGGCATAGCCGGACTCGATCTCAAGCTGACGGGCGATGGCGGGCGGGATCGCCGCCAGCGACGGCCACAGCGACGCGAGCCGGCCTAGGTCGATGTCCGGATAGGCGAGCAGGGTCTTGGCGGTTCTTTTGACGCCGTCCTGGTTGATGACGATGCCGGCCTCCCTGAGCATGTTGGGAGACGCCTCCAGGCCATCCAGTAAGGCCGTCGCGTCCTCAAGGGCCGCCATCTTTTCGGCAAACCGGGCCGACCGCTCTGGCCCGACGCAGCCGGCGGCGATGCCTTTCGCCGTCAGCCGCTGGTCGGCGTTGTCGGCCCTCAGCCTGAGCCGGTATTCGGCGCGCGACGAAAACATGCGATAGGGCTCAAGGGCACCCTGGGTCACCAGGTCGTCGATCATGACGCCGATATAGGCGTCGGCGCGGTCGAGGATGAACGCGCTGGCGGCGCTGGCGGCACGCGCGGCGTTAATGCCGGCCATCAGCCCCTGGGCGGCGGCCTCTTCATAACCGGTGGTGCCGTTAATCTGGCCGGCCAGGTAAAGCCCCTTGGCACGGCGCGTCTCGAGGCTGGGCTTCAGCTCGCGGGGATCGACGAAATCATATTCTATGGCGTATCCGGGCTGCAGCATCTTGGCGGTTTCAAGGCCCGGAATGGTTTTCAAAAATTCGAGCTGAACCGACTTCGGCAGCGATGTCGAAATGCCGTTGGGATAGATGGTGTCGTCATCCAGGCCCTCCGGCTCCAGGAAGATCTGGTGGCGCTGGCGGTCGGCGAAGCGGACCACCTTGTCCTCAATGGACGGGCAGTAGCGCGGCCCGGGGCCGGAGATATTGCCCGAATACATTGCCGACAAATGCAGGTTGTCGCGAATCAGGTCATGACCGGCAGGGGTGGTGCCGGTTAGGTGGCAATTGATCTGCGGCACCTCAATGCGGTCGGTAAGCGTCGAGAACGGAGTCGGCGGGTCGTCGCCGGGCTGCTCCTGCAATCCCGCCCAATCGATACTACGGCCAACGAGGCGCGGCGGCGTTCCGGTTTTTAAGCGCCCCAAGGCGAAGCCCAGCCGCTTGAAGGTATAGGCCAGTCCGATCGCCGGCTTGTCGCCGATGCGCCCGGCCGGGATTTGAGTGTCGCCGATATGGATCATGCCCTTCAGGAATGTCCCCGTCGTCACCACGACGGCGGCGGCGGATATATCCCGTCCGGCGGTGGTCCGAACCCCGGTAACGGCGCCGGATGTATCGAGGATCAAATCCTCGACGCCGTCGGCCTCGATATCCAATCCGGGTTGTTCATTGAGCAGCGCCTGGATGGCTTGGCGGTAAAGCTTGCGGTCGGCCTGGGCGCGGGGGCCCTGAACCGCCGGACCCTTGGACCGGTTGAGGATGCGGAATTGAATGCCGGCACGGTCCGCGGCGCGGGCCATGATGCCGTCCAGGGCATCGACCTCACGCACCAATTGCCCCTTGGCCAGGCCGCCGATGGCCGGGTTGCATGACATTTCGCCGATGGTCTCGATGCGGTGGGTCAGCAACAGGGTGCGGGCGCCCAGACGCGCCGCCGCCGCCGCCGCTTCGCTGCCGGCGTGGCCACCGCCGATGACGATGACATCGTAAGCCGGTGCTGAAATTTTAGGCCCGTTTTTCATGCGCCGGAATTTAGAGCATTGTCTGGGCAAATCAATAAAAACCTCCCAAACCCAGCGTCCGTCTTAACCGTTTCACGTGAAACAAAACGTTGATTCCGTTTTGTTCTCATTTGCCGATACAAAAATCTCTAAAGATCACATCCAACACATCATCGACGTCGACGCGTCCGGTAATCCGCCCGAGGGCACGGGCCGCCAGGCGCAGGTCTTCGGCCGCCAATTCCGGCGTTGCGGCACCGGGCGCGGCCGCCAGAAACCGGCCGAGGGCGGCGCGGCATTCCTCCAGGGCTTCGCGATGCCGGGTCCGGGTCAGGGCGGGGGCAGGCGACGCCGCCGTATTCATCAATACTGCGACTCGCTCGGTGATCGCCGCCAACAGGGCTTCGATGCCGTCTCCGGTCAACGCCGAGATCGCCAGCGCCGGTTGCTCATTGACCGCCGCCGGAGACGTCACCGGGGCCAGGTCGGATTTGTTGATAACGACGATGGCGTTGTCATCGACCAGCCCGACCGTCGCCGGGTCGGCCTCGGGCCAGGCCTCGCCATCGAAGACGGCGAGACGCAAATCAGCATCGGCGGCATGGGCGCGGGCGCGGCGGATGCCTTCGGCTTCGATTTCATTATTGCCCCCGCCATGGCCACCATCGTCTTCTTCATCAACCTCGCGAAGCCCGGCGGTATCGGCAACGGTGACCGGATAACCGCCGAGATCGAGATGCACTTCGATGACGTCCCGCGTCGTGCCGGCGGTTGCCGAAACGATGGCGGCATCGCGCCGCGCCAGTTGATTCAACAGGCTCGACTTGCCGGCGTTGGGCGGCCCGATAATGGCGATATGAAAGCCGTCGCGCAGGCGCTCGCCGCGGCGGCCGTCGTTAAGATGATCGGCAAGGGCGCGCTCCAGCCTAGCGACGTCTTCGCGGGCTTTGGCCTCGATCCCGGCCGGCAGATCTTCGTCGGAAAAATCAATACCGGCTTCCCCGTGCGCCAGCGCGCTTAACAACCGCAGCCGCCAATCCTCGTAAAGCCGGCCCAGTTCCCCCTCAAGCTGCCGCAAGGCCTGGCGGCGCTGCGCCGAGGTCTCCGCCTCGATCAGGTCGGCGAGGCCCTCGGCGGCGGTCAGGTCCATCTTGCCGTTCTCAAACGCGCGTCGGGTGAATTCTCCCGGCGTCGCCATCCGCAAACCCGCCATGCCGCTCAACGCTTCTAGGACACCGGTGATTACGGCGGGGCCGCCATGAAGATGGAATTCCGCGACATCTTCGCCGGTAAAGCTGCTTGGGCCCGGGAACCAGATCACCAGGCCGTCGTCGATGGGCTCCGATGTACCAGGATCACTCAACTGCGCCCGTGTCGCCCGGCGAGGATGAGACTGCGCCTCTTGACCGCCGTCACCGGCAAGCGCCGTCAACGCCGCCGCCGCCGCAGGCCCGGAAACACGAACCACGGCGATCCCGGTGCGGCCACCGGCGCTGGCAAGAGCATAAATGGTTTGCGGGCTCATCTTTCCTTTGCCGTTTTTTTCCCTGGGAATGAATTTGGTTGTATCCCATGAATGGAGGTCCAAATTAAGCGAGGAACGACGCCTAAGCAATTCGCCCCGGACCATGGACCGCCCTTGATGACCCGAAATCTGCTCTCCGAAGAAACCAGCCCCTACCTGCTTCAGCACAAGGACAACCCGGTCCATTGGCGGCCCTGGAACGCCGATGCCTTGGCCCTGGCCAAAAAAGACAACAAGCCGATCCTGTTGTCGATCGGCTACGCCGCCTGTCACTGGTGCTATGTCATGGCGCACGAGAGTTTCGAAGACGAGGCCATCGCCGGACAAATGAACGAGAAGTTCATCAACATCAAGGTCGACAGGGAAGAACGTCCTGATATCGACGCGATTTACCAGTCCGCGCTTCAGATGATGGGCGAACAGGGCGGCTGGCCGTTGACCATGTTCCTGACGCCGGACGGCGGGCCGTTCTGGGGCGGCACCTATTTCCCGTCGACGGCGCGCTACGGCCGCCCCGGCTTTCCCGATCTATTGGCCGGCATTTCCCGGACTTATCACGAAGAACCCGACAGGGTCCGCGATAACGCCGCCGCCCTGAAGAACGGGCTCGACAAAATGGCGCGGCCCGAAGGCGGCGGCAGGCTGTCCTTAGGCGCGCTGGATACGGCGGCGGAAGCCATGCTCCGGTATATCGACCTGCATCG
>DASCOC010000143.1:0-1887 GCA_036011805.1 Rhodospirillales bacterium | reverse complement strand
CCCCGAACAAACCGACCGCCTGGATTACTTCGATTTCGCCTATCGCCGGGTGCGCGCCGGGTACGTCAGCAAAATCCCCGATGCCACCCTGATCGATGCCGCGGTTAAAGGCGTGCGCGACACCAAAGCCCAACCTGGAACGCTGGCGCCCAAGGCGCTGGTGGAGGCTGCGTTGACGTCGATGATGTCCTCACTGGATCCGCATTCGGTTTACCTGAACGCCGATAATTTCCGGGAAACCTTCGTCAGAACCAATGGTGAATTCGGCGGCTTGGGCATCGAAATCACCATGGAAGACGGCTTGGTCAAGGTCATCGCGCCGATTGAGGGCACGCCTGCCGAAGCCGCCGGGATGAAGGCCGGCGACCTGATAACCCATGTCGACGGCGAACCGGTCAAGGGCAGGACCATGGCGAAGGCCATCAAGCAGATGCGGGGGCAGCCGGGGACGTCCATCGTGCTGACGATCAGGCGAAAGGGCCGTTCTGATTTTCCGCTGACCATTATTCGCGCCGTCATCAAAATCAAGGCGGTGCGTTGCCGCATCGAAGGCGACATCGGCTATATTCGCGTCGCCCGGTTTAACTCGAAAATGGAAGACGGGGTTGAGACGGCGCTTGAGAATATCCACGAAAAACTGGGCAAGCGTTTGGCCGGTATCGTGCTCGACCTGCGCAACAACCCCGGCGGGCTTCTTGATCAATCCCTGATTCTGGCTGATAACTTCCTTGAAGACGGCGAGATCGTTTCCGTCAGAGGCCGCAACCGGGGCCATGACCGCAGCTACACGGCGAAAGCCGGCGATCTCGCCAATGGCGCGCCGATCGTGGTGCTGATCAATTCGGGCTCGGCGTCGGCGTCGGAAATCGTCGCCAGCGCATTGCAATCTCACAATCGCGCCGTGTTGATGGGGACGCGTTCGTTCGGAAAAGGATCGGTGCAGAATATTATGCCGTTGCCGTTGGAAGGCGGCCTCAAACTGACCACGTCGCTGTATTACGCGCCGAGCGGCGAAACCATCCAGGCCCGCGGCGTTACCCCCGATATCATCATCAACCCGGCCCAGGATGATGACACTGATATCAAACGCCGCCGCGAACAGGATTTGCCCGGCGCCCTGCCGGCGGTCGGCAAGGAAGCCGAGCACGCCGAGGCCCCGCAGGTGTCCGAAGCCGGCTGCCCTGCCGTCGGCGAGAAAAAAGACCGCCTTTTGGGTTGTGCGCTGGCCTATCTGCACGCCGGCTCGGCCAAGAACTTTTTGGCGATGGTGAAGGCGCAACCACGAATTTAGAGTCCTCGTCTCAAGAATGCCCATATATATAACTCCAGGAATTAGGGGCGGAATCGTCCGTTCCCGCACGAAGGAAATATAGATGTCAGAATTACAAAAAATCGAACCCGAGGATGCCGTCGGCGAAGTCGCCGAACTGTACGAGGCGGCAACGGTGATGTTGGGCCGGGTGCCCAATTTTTACCGCTTTCTGGCCCATTCGCCCTTGGTCGCCAAGATGCTGTTGCCGTTCAACGCGGTCATGCAGCGCCAAGGCGGCGGCAGCATCCTGACCACCAAGATCAAGGAATTGGTGGTCATCAAGACCAGCAAGATCAACGGCTGTGCCTATTGCTATGCGCACAACACGTCGTTGGGCCGGGCCGCCGGGATCAGCGAAGAACAGGTGTTGGCGATTGATGGCGACGACTTCATGAATTCCGAGCTATTGAGCCCGCGCGAAAAGGCCGCCGTTTTGTGGGCCGAACATGTGACCCGCAACACGGTCCGCGACCACCCGGAAGTCCGCGAACAGGTGCGCGAACATTTCACCGATGCCGAAATGGTCGAACTGACGCTGATCTCGGGCATGTTCAACATGTTCAACCGGTTCATGG
>DASCOC010000142.1:0-3633 GCA_036011805.1 Rhodospirillales bacterium | reverse complement strand
TGGGAAAATTCTGACGGGCTCAATGATCTCTTCGCGGAAAAGATTTTGTATTTCGGCGAAGGGGCGGGTATTGCGGGCATAGGTAATGATCGGTTGTTTCAGTATTAGTTCCAGAGGCACCGAACCTTCCGGGAAGTCGATCTTCGGGCAGCATGCCCAGACCAACTCGAAAGCGCACAATTCGATGTTAATGATGCTGAATTCGGAAATAGGCCCCATCAGGAAGGCGATGTCCAATCTGCGGTTTACCAACTCGTTGCGCATGTTCGCGGACACATCAACGGTCAGCTCGATATCGATGTTGGGATACAACAGGTGCACCCGGTTGAGAAAATCGGGCAGCCAGGTGTGGACGATGGTCTCGGACACGCCGAGGCGAAGGGTGCCGGACAGGGACGTCGTCTCGCAGGCTTTTTCTTTCAGCCGCTCGGCCATCAACAGCATATTGGTGGCATAGGGCATTAGCTCCTGGCCCTTCGCCGTCAGCGAAAACGTCCCGGATTGGCGCTCGAACAGTTTGACGCTTAAACTGTCTTCCAGGGCCGCTATGCGTGATGACACCGCCGGTTGCGTGGCGCAAAGCCGGTCCGCCGCTTTGCGGAAGCTGTTCAGCGTCGCGACCCAGAAAAAAGTCTCGAGTTGTTTGAGATTCATGGCGCTCCTTGGATATCATCTCGGATAACTTTTTGGGAGTCGGGTCATTAGCTTGGGCTATAGTCCACGCCCTGGATATTAAAAAAACGCAGGCGATAAAGGGAAGTTGATGACAACGAAAACCATAAATCTGGTCTGTTTCGAAAATTGGCCGGACCCGGTCGGCGAAGACATTATTAAAGGCGCCGACGGTATCGATCTCCGCATGCTGTCCTTTGCCGACCCCGAGCCCGGCAACTGGGAGGCGTTGGCCGCCGCGCACGGCTATCAGCTGCTGCCCACCTATGAGATTCAAGAGCCGTTTTTCCCGAAAAAGCCGTTGATTGACCGCTGCCCGAACCTGTTGGCGTTTTCGGTGAACGGATCCGGCTACGACATGATCGATGTCGATGCCTGTACCGAGGCCGGCATTTTGGTGGTCAACCAGACCGGCGCCAATGCTCAGTCGGTGGCCCAGCATGTTCTCGGCATGATGCTGGTGCTGTCCAAGCAGATCGTTCAGGGCGACCGGCAAATGCGCCGCGGCCCCGGCGATTGGGGACGCTGGGATTTCAAAGGCAAGGAACTGACCGGACGCACCATCGGCATCATCGGTCTCGGCAACGTCGGGCGCCAGGTGGCGGCGCTGACCGGCGGCCTGTTCGGCATGAAGGTAATTGCCTATGACCCCTATATCAGCGACCGGGATTTCAAGGAACGCGGCGCGGAGAAGGCCAGTTTTGACGACATTTTCAGCCAATCGGATTTCGTTTCCGTCAATTGCCCGCTGACCGAGGAAACCGCCAACATGATCGGCGATCGTGAATACCGGATGATGAAGTCGACGGCCTATTTCATCACCACCGCCAGGGGCGGCATCCAGGACGAAGCGGCGCTGGCGCGGGTAATCTCAGACGGCCTGATCGCCGGCGCCGGGGTCGATGTGTTTGACCCGGAACCGCCGCCCGCCGACCACCCGTTAATGGCCTTCGATAATGTCATTATCAGCCCGCATGTGGCCGGCATCACAGACGACTGCCTCTATAATATGGCTGAATACGCTGCCAAGCAGTGGTTGACCATATTCAAGGGCGAGCGGCCGCCCCGCTTGATCAACCCGGAAGCCTGGCCCAAGTACCGGGATCGCTTCGAGGCGATCATCGGCAGAGCGGCCGAAGATTAACGCAGCGCCTAAAAGCGCCCGAGGAGAAACCGAGATTGATTAATAAAATAGGCAAAGGCTTAACCCCAACGACGGACCAACGCCGTCATCCCCGCACCGAACTGCCCGATAACTTCCGGGCGGCGATCAAGGGCGATGACGGCACCATGCAGGACGTCGGCGTCCAGGACATATCCGCCGGCGGCACCGGGCTTTTAGTCGACGGCGTCTTCGAGAACGCCTCCTTCGTGGAGTTGCACATGGAAGGCTTGGGCAGCATCAAGGCCCATGTGGCGCGCGACTTCGCCGGCGGCATCGGCGTCGAATTCGACCTCGACGAGCAGAAAACAAAGGACATGGAAACGGAGTTGCGGGCGTTTCGGAAGACGGTGGCGGAAGGGAATTTTTGAGGCTGCCCCTGGCCGCCGCCCCTAATTCTCGGCGCCGCTTTTGAAATTAAACTGAGCGCCGGTGCGGATGCCGGACGGCCAGCGCGTGGTGATGGTCTTGAGCCGGGTATAGAACCTGACGCCCTCCATGCCGTGGACATAGTGGTCGCCGAACAGCGATCGTTTCCAGCCGCCGAAGCTGTGATACGCCACCGGCACGGGGATCGGCACTTTGATGCCGATCATGCCGATATTGGCGCGGCTGGCAAAATCCCGCGCCGCATCGCCATCGCGGGAGAAGATGGCGGTGCCGTTACCGTATTCGTGATCATTGACCATTTTCAGGGCATGTTCGTAATCGTCGGCGCGAACGACCGAAAGCACCGGGCCGAAAATCTCGTCGGTGTAGATGGACATATCCGTGGTCACCCGGTCGAACAGGCAGCCGCCGACGAAAAATCCATCCTCGTATCCTTGCAGTGAAATATCACGGCCATCGACGATCAACTCGGCGCCGGCAGCGATGCCTTCCTCGATATAGCCGAGAATCTTGTCCCGGCTTTCGCGGGTGATCACAGGCCCCATCTCCGACGCTTCATCATTGTAGGGCCCGACCTTCAGTTCCTGGACCTTGGGCGTCATGCGGCGAATGAATTCATCACCGGTTTCCTCGCCGATGGTGACGGCAACCGAAATCGCCATGCACCGTTCGCCGGCCGAGCCATAGGCAGCGCCGATAGCGGCGTCAACGGTCTGGTCCATATCGGCGTCGGGCAGCACGATCATGTGGTTCTTGGCGCCGCACAAGGCTTGTACCCGTTTGCCGTTTTTGCATCCGGTTTCATAGATGTATTGGCCGACGGCGGTCGAGCCGACAAAGCTGACGGCGGCGACGGTGGGGTTGCTCAACAACTCATCCACGGCTTCCTTATCGCCGTTGACGACATTGAGGCAGCCGGCGGGAAGCCCTGCCTCGATCATCAGTTCTGCCAGCCGGAGCCCGCACGATGGGTCTCGTTCCGACGGCTTCAAAACGAAGGTATTGCCGCAGGCCAACGAAACCGGGAACATCCACATGGGAACCATGGCCGGAAAGTTAAACGGCGTAATCCCGGCACAGACGCCGACCGGCTGGCGCATGGCAAAGGTATCGACACCCCCCGCCACGCCCTCGGAAAATTCGCCCTTCAGCAAATGCGGAATGCCGCAGGCGAATTCCACCACTTCCAGGCCGCGGGTGACCGAGCCCTTGGCGTCGGCAAGGGTCTTGCCGTGCTCTACGGACAGCAACGCCGCCAGTTCGTCCATGTGCTGCAACAGCAATTCGCGGAATTTGAACATCACCTGGGCGCGTTTCGCCGGCGGCGTCGCCGACCAGCCAGGCAGCGCGGCCTCGGCCGCAGCAATGGCCTTGCCGGTTTCCTCTGCCGATGCCAGTGGCACCTGCTT